>JAJXZZ010000043.1 GCA_021779795.1 Acidobacteriota bacterium
GGGACGCGGACGAGAGCGCGCGGGCCGGCGCGCGCGCCGCCGCCGCCGACCCCGCCGAGCGGGGCGGGCTTGCCGTGTTCAACGACCTCGAGGCCCCCGTGTCGCGGCGGCACCCGGAGCTGGCCGACATCCGCGCACGGCTCGCGGCCGCCGGCGCGCTGGCGGCCGCGATGACCGGCAGCGGCTCGACGATGTTCGGCCTTTTCGACGGCGAGCCGCGCGCGCGGGCGGCGGCCGGGGACCTCGCGGACCGCCGATGGCGGGTCGCGGTGACGCGGACGGCGACGCGGGAGGAGGCCGCCCTGCTCGCGGCCGGGCCCGGGGACGGCGCCGGGGACCTGCGTCGGCTTGTCTGATCCGGGCGCTCTCGTATAGACTAACTGTTTGCGCCGCGGTTGTCGTGGCACGCCGAGGGGCCGGCGCGCGTCCGGCGGGCCCTCACGCGGGAGGTTCCTGGCGTCCCGTGGCCGGCCTGGGATGGGGCGTGGCCAAGTGGTAAGGCACGGGACTTTGGATCCCGTATCGAAGGTTCGAATCCTTCCGCCCCAGCCAACCGCGGTACGAACGGACCTTTGGGAGGGCTCGGCATGCGAGGCTCGAGGGTGCGGGCATGAGGGTGGGTTTCGCCGAACTGAAGGTGTTCTCCGGCAGCGCGCACCCGGCGCTCGCGGCCGAGATCGTCGGCCACCTCGGCATCCCGCTGGGACAGGCCCGGCTCGGGCGGTTCCCCGACACCGAGGTGTCGTTCCAGATCGACGAGAACATCCGCGGCACCGACGTGTTCGTGGTGCAGCCGACGTGCACGCCGGTCGATCAGAACCTGGTCGAGCTGCTGATCATGATCGACGCGTTCCGCCGCTCGTCGGCGGCGCGCATCACGGCCGTGATCCCGTATTACGGCTACGCGCGGCAGGACCGCAAGGACAAGCCGCGAGTGCCGATCTCGGCCAAGCTCGTGGCCAACGTCCTCGGCGCGGCCGGGGCGAACCGCGTGCTGACGATGGACCTGCACAAGGCGCAGATCCAGGGGTTCTTCGACATCCCGGTGGATCACCTGTTCGCCGCGCCGGTCATCATCGATTACCTGGCGCGCCAGAAGCTGGGCGATCTGACCATCGTCGCGCCCGACGCCGGCGGCGCCGAGCGCGCCCGCGCCTACGCCAAGCGCCTGGGCGCCGGGCTGGCGATCGTCGACAAGCGCCGGTCGCAGGAGACCGGGGCGGCCGAGGTGATGAACGTCGTCGGCGACGTCGACGGCCGCACCTGCATCCTGCAGGACGACATCGTCGATACCGCGGGGACGATGCAGAAGGCGGCGAGCGCGCTGATGGCCAACGGCGCCGCGAAGGTGCTGGCGTGCGCCGTGCACGGCGTGTTGTCGGGCCCCGCGCTCGACCGGATCGAGCAGTCGCCGATCGAGCAGATGATCGTGACCAACACGATCCGGCTCGACGACAAGCTGGCGCGCTGCCCCAAACTGGTGTCGCTCTCGGTCGCGAGGCTGCTGGCCCAGGCCATCCGCAGCATCCACGAGGAGAGCTCGGTATCGTCGTTGTTCGTGTAGGAGCGGCTACAGTAAGTTTCCCGTGCGTCGCAGATCGCCCGCCGGGCACCTGGAAGGACACGATTGAGTCATGGAAGCAGTACTTGAAGCCACCAAGCGCACCCGGTTCGGGAAGAACGAGGCCGGCCGCCTGCGCCGCGAAGGCCTGGTGCCGTCGGTGCTCTACGGCGGCGCGACGGCCGAGGGCGGCAGGCCCGGGTCCCTGTCGATCTCGGTCGATCCGAAGTCGCTGTTGAAGATCCTCCACTCGCAGTCCGGCGCCAACACCCTCATCACCCTCAAGCTCGAGGGCGAGGCGCCCATGGTGATGCTGAAGGAGTTCCAGCTCGACCCGATCTCGCACCACGTGCTGCACGCCGACTTCTACCGCGTGGCGATGGACAAGCCGATCACCGTCACCGTGCCGGTGGTGCTGCGCGGCGAGGCGCCGGGCGTGAAGCAGCAGGGCGGCCTGCTCGACTTCGTGCACCGCGAGATCGAGGTCGAGTGCCTCCCGGCCGACATCCCCGGGTCGGTCGAAGTGGACGTGTCGGGCCTGATGCTGAACCAGAGCATCCGCCTGCGCGACCTCCCGGTCAGCACGGCGTGGAGGCCGGTCAGCGAGGGCGACGTCATGATCGTCCACGTCGTCGCGCCGAAGGCCGAGGCCGAGCCGGCCGTCGCCGAGGTCGAGGCGGCCGCGTCGCCCGCCGAGCCCGAGGTCATCAAGAAGGGCAAGGCCGAGAAGGAAGACGAGGGCGAGGCCGAGGCCAAGCCGAAGAAGTAATGAAGCTCATCGTCGGCCTTGGGAATCCCGGCCGGAAGTACCGGGACACGCGGCACAACATCGGGTTCGCCGTGGCCGACGAGCTGGCCGCGCGGGCCTCGGTGACGTTCGAGGCGGCGCCCGCCGAGGCCCTGATGGCCCGCGCGCGCAGCCTCGGCCCCGAGGGGACGCTGCTGCTCAAGCCGCTGACGATGATGAACGCCAGCGGGTTCGCCGTGTCCGAGATCGCCCGCTACTTCCGGGTCGCGTTCGGCGACATCCTCGTGGTGGCCGACGACGTGAACCTGCCGCTCGGGCGGCTCAGGGCCAGGCCGTCGGGCTCGGCCGGGGGGCACAACGGCTTCCGGTCGATCATCGAGCAGCTCGGCACGACCGGGTTCGCGCGGCTGCGCGTGGGCGTCGGTCGCGGCGACCCGAGGCGCGATCTCGCCGACTACGTGCTCGGCGGCTTCGACGCCGACGAGCGGCCGGTCGTGGACGACGCCGTCAGCCGGGCCGCCGACGCGGCCGAGTTGTTCGTGTCCGAGGGCATCGAGCTCGTGATGAACCGCTTCAACGCGCCCGACAGCCGCGACGACGAGCGAGGGGCCGGCGACGAGGGATCGGGGAAGACGGAGTAGGGATCGGGGATCGGGGAAGAGAGGGAGAGACCAGCCGAGTCATTCTGCCACGGAATCGACCATTCGGCTCCTTGCCGCCGCCTCGAGTTCGTTCCCGGGCGGTGGCCGTTGAACGACGACGTCCAGAAGGAGAGTCATGAGCACGTCACGACAGTACGAACTCGTCTACATCGTCTCGCCTGACGCGACCGAGCAGGAGATCGCCGACCTGCACGCGCAGGTGGAGGCCATCATCGCCCGCATCGGCGGCGAGCTGGTCAAGTCCGAGAACTGGGGCCGCCGCAAGATGGCCTACGAGATCGGACCCCACAAGGAGGGCGTCTACGTCCTCGAGCTGATCAACGGGTCGGGCGCGCTGATGAAGGAAATCGAGCGCCGGCTGCGGGTCAGCGAGAAGGTCCTGCGGTACCTCGTGGTCCGCGTGGACGAGGAGTTGCGCGCGGCCGAGCGAACCCGGTCGCGGCGGAAGGTGCGCACCGGCCCGCCCGCGGGCGAGGGTGAGGCAATCGGCACGACGACCGGCGGCGACGACGACCGCGACGAGGCGGAGGTATAGCCATGGCAGACGAACAGAGACGAGGCGGACGCGGCCGCGCGGCGCGTGGCGGAAATGCCGACAAGGGCACGGGACAGCGGCGATCGCTCTTCCGGCGCCGGAAGGTCTGCAAGTTCTGCGCGGAGAAGATCGACTACATCGACTACAAGGACGTGCGGATGCTGATGCCGTTCGTGCCCGACCGCGGCAAGATCCTGCCGCGCCGGATCTCGGGCGTGTGCGCGCCGCACCAGCGCGCCCTGCAGACCGCCATCAAGCGGGCCCGGCAACTCGCCCTCGTGCCCTACGTGGCGGACTGAAGAGGTGACGGACCATGGAAGTCATTCTGCGTGAACACGTCGAGAATCTCGGGCGCCGCGGCGACGTCGTGAAGGTGGCCGACGGCTACGCCCGGAACTACCTGCTGCCGCGCAAGCTGGCGCTGGCGGTCAACGAGCAGAACCGCCGCCAGATCGAGCGCGAGCGCAAGGTCGCCGAGGCCCGGGAACTCCAGGAGCGCCAGGACGCCGAGGCGATGGCCATCAAGCTCGCCGCCGTCGAGATCGTGCTGGCCCGCCGCGTGGGCGAGAACGACACCCTCTACGGGTCGGTCACCTCGGCCGACATCGCCGAGGCGCTCGCCGAGAAGGGGTTCGATATCGAGAAGCGGAAGGTCGTGCTGGCCGAGCCGATCAAGCAACTGGGCGAGATCGAGGTGGCCGTGAAGATCCACCACGACGTGCCGGCGCACGTGAAGGTGCAGGTCGTCGCCCTCGGCACCGCCAAGGCCCCCGAGGCCGAGGCCGCCGCGGCGCCCGACACGCCGGCCCAGTAGCGCCTCGACACGGTCCGCGGTCGGCGGACCACGGTCGGAGGCCCGGGGGGAGCCTCGGCGGCCAGCGGATCGGCCGATCCGCTGCCAGCCGCGGCGCCTCCCGTCCTCCGTGCGTGACCCGCCGACCGCTGCTCCGCCGCCCGTTCCGGCCCCCCGTCGCTCCCCTTGTTCAACCTTCCTGCGCTACCATGTTCAGCTTCGACATGGCTGTCGCCGCCGTCTTCGGGCTCTACCTGGTCTTCCTCGCCATCGGCATCGCCGGCTCGCGCAAGGCCCTGAAGGGCGGCTGGAGCGAGTTGCTCGTCGCCGGGCGCGCGATGCCCCTCTGGCTCGCCGTGCTCACGATGACGGCCACCTGGGTGGACGGCGGCTACCTGCTCGGCACCGTCGAGGGCACGTTCAAGTCGGGCCTCCCCCTCGGCGCCCAGGGCGGGCTGTGCTTCGGCGCGAGCCTCGTCCTCGGCGGCCTGGTGTTCGCCCGGCGCATGCGCCGGTTCCGGTTCACGACCCTCATCGACCCGTTCGAGGCCCGGTTCGGCCGCCGCTGGGCCATGGTCCTGGCGCTGCCGGCGCTCTGCGGCGAGGTGTGCTGGAGCGCGGAGCTGCTGGTGGCGATCGGGTCCACCTTCGGCGTGATGCTCGGCCTCCCCCTCGGCCCCGCCATCCTGGCCTCCGCCGTCGTCGTCACCGCCTACACCGTGCTCGGCGGCCTGTGGTCGGTGGCCTACACCGACGCGTTCCAGCTCGGCCTGGTGGCGGTCGGCCTGCTGGTGGCCGTGCCCGTCGTGTTCCACGCCGTGGGCGGCCTGCACGCGGCGTGGGCGGCCTACGCCGCCGCGCGGCCGGCCGGCGCCTCGATCCTCCCGCCGATGCGGGCCGGCGTGGCGGGGTGGACCGCCCCGGCGATCGCCAGCTGGTGGGACGTGAGCCTGATGCTCGCGCTCGGCGGGATCCCGTGGAACTGCTATTTCCAGCGGGTGCTCTCGTGCCGGACGCCCGCCAGCGCCGCGTGGCACTCGATCCTCGCCGGCGGCCTGACCATCGGCCTCACCATTCCGCCGCTGCTGCTCGGCATCGCCGCCTTCGCGCACCGTTGGCCGGCGCCGGTCGCCGCGCAGCTGGCCGCGCGGCCGGCCGAGGCCATGCCGGTAATCTTCCGCTACCTGACGCCCGGCTGGGTCGGCGTGCTCGGCCTTGGCGCGATCATCGGGGCGGTGACCTCGAGCTTCAGCGCGTCGATCCTGTCGGCCGGGTCGATGGTGGCCTGGAACGGCGTGTACCGCCTGTGGAAGCCGGACCTCGGCCCCGAGGCGCTGACGCGGGTCATCCGAGTCCTCGTCGTGACGCTCGGCGCGGCCGCCGCGGTGATGGCGTTCGAGGTGCAGAGCGTGCAGGCGCTCTGGTTCTTCACGAGCGACCTCGTCTTCGTGCTCCTGTTCCCGCAGCTGCTCTTCGCGCTCTTCGACCGCCGCGTGAACCGCATCGGGTCGGCGACGGCGTTCGCCGTGTCGCTCGCGCTGCGGGTCGGCGGCGGCGAGCCGCTCTTCGGGTTCCCGGCGCTCATCCCCTACCCGCGGATCTTCTCGGCCGTGCTTCCCGGCCCGGTGTCGAGCTGGTACGATGGCGCCGCGACGATGTTTCCCTACAAGACGCTGGCCGCGGCGGCCGGGCTCCTGGTCCTGCCGCTCGTCTCGCGCATGACCGCGCGGTGGGACCCGCCGAGGCCGCTCAGGAACGTGCAGGCGGCCGACGCGGGCGCCGGCAGGGAGGAGGAGCGGTGACGCGCGGGCGGTGGTTCGCCTGGCTGGCGCACGCCTATACGGCGCTCGGCCTCGTCGGCGCGGCCGTCATCTTCGGCCTGCTCGTCGAGGGAACGGACCGGGGCTTCCGGCTGGCGTTCGCCGCGATGGTGGCGACGACGCTCGTTGACGCCACCGACGGGTGGATCGCCCGGCGCGCGCGGGTGGCCGACGTGCTGCCCGGGTTCGACGGCCGGCGCCTCGACGACCTCATCGACTTCCTGACCTACACGTGCCTGCCGCTCGCGCTGCTGTGGCGGGCGGGGCTGTTCCCGGGCGCCGCGGCGGCGTGGCTCCTCGCCCCGCTGCTGGCGAGCGCGTACGGCTTCTGCCAGGCCAACGCGAAGACCGACGACCACTACTTCCTCGGCTTCCCGTCCTACTGGAACATCGTGGCGTTCTACGTGTACGTGCTGCGGATGCCCGGGACGCCGGCGCTCGCGCTCGTGCTCGCGCTGGCGGGGCTGACCTTCGTGCCCGCGCGCTACCTCTATTCGACCGCGCCCGGCCGCCTGAACCGGCTGACCAACGTGCTGTCGGTGCCGTGGGCGGCGTCGCTGCTGGCGATCCTGTGGCTGTGGGGCGGCGCCCCGCGATGGCTCGTCCTCGCGTCGCTCGCCTTCCCGGCGTACTACCTGGCCGCGTCGTGGGTGGTGACGGTGCGGCGCTGGAGAGGCGGCGGGACGTAGGCGGGAACAGCGCGCAGCGGTTCACGGTCGAAGGACGGGAGGCGCCGGGGCTCTCAGCGGACTGGGAATCCGCTGCCAGCCGACCCGCTGCCCGTCGTCCGACCGTGGCCCGCTGACCTCTGCCAAGTGCTACACTTCGCCTGTGCCCGAGATGCCTGCCGTCGCCGAACGGACCCTGCCGCACAACCTCGAGGCCGAGCGATCGGTCCTCGGGGCGATCCTGATCCAGAACGACACGTACAACGTGGCCGCCGAGCTGCTGCGGCCCGAGGACTTCTACCGGGACGCCCACCGGCGGATCTTCGACAAGATCATCGCGCTCGCCGAGCGGGGCCACGCGGTGGACTTCGTGACGCTCAAGGAGGAGCTGGACCGGTCGGGCGAGCTGGACACGGTGGGCGGCCCGGCCTACGTCGCCTCGCTCGTCGATGGCGTCCCGCGGGCGACCAACGTCGAGCACTACGCGAAGATCGTCAAGGAGAAGGCGGTCCTCCGGAAGCTCATCGGGGCGGCGAACACGATCCTGTCGGACGCCTACGAGGCCGACCAGGACGCCGCCGACATCCTCGACCGCGCCGAGCACGCGATCTTCGACATCGCCGAGGGGCGGATCCGCTCGGGCTTCGTGTCGCTCTACGACATCGCCGAGACGGCCGCCGAGTCGATCCAGAAGGCGCACGAGGAGAAGAAGCTCATCACGGGCGTGCCGACCGGGTTCGACGATCTCGACAGCCTCACGTCGGGGTTCCAGCGCGGCGACCTCGTCATCGTCGCGGCCCGCCCGTCGATGGGCAAGACGTCGCTGGCGCTGAACATCGCGCAGCACGTCGGGACCAAGACCGGCCAGACGGTGGGCGTCTTCAGCCTCGAGATGTCGCGGGAGCAGCTGTTCCTGCGCATGCTGTCCTCCGAGGCGCAGATCGACGGCCACGCCCTGCGGACCGGGTTCCTGCGCAGCGACGACTGGGGCCGGCTCACCGAGGCGCTCGGCGTGCTCGGGGAGGCGAAGGTCTTCATCGACGACACGCCGTCGATCGGCGTGCTGGAGATGCGGGCGAAGTCGCGGCGGCTCGCCGCCGAGCACGGCCTGCACCTGCTGGTGGTGGACTACATCCAGCTGATGCAGGGGCGCGGGCGGTTCGACAACCGCACGCAGGAGCTGGGCCAGATCTCGCGCGCGCTCAAGGGGCTCGCCAAGGAGCTGGACATCCCGGTCATCGTGCTGTCGCAGCTCAGCCGGGCGCCGGAATCGCGCTCGGACCACCGGCCGCAGCTGTCGGACCTGCGCGAGTCCGGGGCGCTCGAGCAGGACGCGGACGTCGTGCTGCTGATCTACCGCGAGGACCGGTACAACCCGGAGGTCGAGAACGACGCCGTCGCCGAGATCATCGTGGCCAAGCAGCGCAACGGCCCGACCGACACGGTCAAGCTGGCCTTCATCAAGGAGCGCACGCGCTTCGAGAACTACGCGCCCGGCGCCTGACGGCGGCCGGCGCCGCCGGCCGCAGCGCGCATTCCGCATGGTTCGCTGCACCCTCGCCCACGTCGACCTGGCCGCGCTCGAGGCCAACTACCGGGCGATCGAGGCGTTCGTGGCCGCCCGCACGCCCCCGGCGCGCCGGCCGCCCGCGATCATCGCGGTCGTGAAGGCGAACGCCTACGGCCACGGGGCGCGGCACGTCGCGCTCGCGCTCGAGCGGGCGGGGGCGTCCACGCTCGCGTGCGCCGACATCGAGGAAGGCGTGGCGCTGCGGCGGGCCGGCGCCCGGGGCCGGATCCTCGTGTTCGGCGCGCTGAGCGTGAGCGACCTGTCCGGCCTCTTCGACGACGACCTGACGCCCACCTGCTCGACGCCTGGCGCCGGGCGCGCCCTGCAGGCGGCCGCGGCCGCGCGCGGCCGGCGCCTGCGCTACCACCTCAAGATCGACACCGGCCTCAACCGGCTCGGGTTCCGGCACGACCACCTGCGCGCCACGCTGCCCGAGCTGTTCGCCAGCCCGAACCTGGACCTGGCCGCGGTCTACACGCACTTCGCGACCGCCGACGACCCCACGCACCCGCTGTTCGACCTGCAGCGGCAGCGCTTCGCCGCCGCGCTCGAGACGATCCGCGGGCTGGGCGCGATCGTGCCCGCCCGCCACGCGGCCAACAGCGCCGCCATCGTGCGCGACGCGCGGACCTGGCACGACTTCGTCCGCCCGGGCCTGCTGCTCTACGGCGTGTCGCCCGCCGGGGCGCCGGCCGACCTGCCGCTCCGGCCGGTGCTGTCGCTCCGCAGCCGGATCGTGTCGGTCAAGCACGTGCGGCCGGGCGAGGGGGTGGGCTACGGCGCGCGCTTCATCGCCGAGACGCCGCGCGTCGTCGCCATCGTGCCCGCCGGCTACGCCGACGGCCTCGACGCCAGGCTCGGCGGCCGCGGGCAGGTGCTGGTCGGCGGGCGCCGCACGCCGATCGTCGGCGCCGTCTCGATGGACATGCTCGCCGTGGACGTGACGGGGACCACCGTCGAGCCCGGCGACGAGGTCGTGTTCCTCGGCCAGCAGGGGGGCGAGCGGATCACCGTCGCCGAGATGGCCGCCGCCATCGGGACCATCCCGTACGAGATCCTCTGCCGGATCGGGGCGAGGATCGAGCGGGTGTACGATGAAGCGCGGTAGCAGGCAGCGGACCACGGTCGAAGGCCGGGGTTCAGTGGGGCTGGCTGCGGATCAGCGTGACACGGCCGGGAGCCCGAAGCCGAAAGCCGAGCAGCGAGCGATGAAACCACCCAAGAGCGTGTACGTCTGCCAGGAGTGCGGGGCGCAGGCGCCCAAGTGGATGGGGCGCTGCGCCGACTGCGGGGCCTGGAACTCGCTCGTGGAGGAGCGCCTGGCCGAGCCGTCCGCGGCGCCGGCAGGCGGCGGGCCCGCCCGCTACGCGCTCGGCGGCGGGAGCGGCGCGCGCCTCTACACCGACATCCAGCTGTCCGACACGCCGCGGCTCTCGACGGGCATCGAGGAGTTCGACCGCGTCCTCGGCGGCGGCATCGTGCCCGGGTCGCTCGTGCTGCTCGGCGGCGAGCCCGGCATCGGCAAGTCCACGCTGCTCCTGCAGGCGGCCGCCGCCTTCGCCCGGAAGGTCGGGCCCGTCCTCTACAGCTCGGGCGAGGAGTCGGAGCACCAGGTGAAGTCGCGCGGCGAGCGGCTCGGCGTCGGCGGCGCGCCTCTCTACCTGCTGGCCGAGACGTGCCTCGAGCGCGTGCTCGAGGAAGCCGGCCGGCTCGAGCCCGCGCTCCTCGTCGTCGACTCGATCCAGACCGTGTTCTCGATGAAGCTGCAGTCGGCGCCCGGCAGCATCGGCCAGATCCGCGAGGCGGCCACGCAGCTGCTGTTCACCGCGAAGGGGCGCAACCTGCCGACGTTCCTCGTCGGGCACGTGACCAAGGAGGGCAGCCTCGCCGGGCCCAAGTCGCTCGAGCACATCGTGGACACGGTGCTCTACTTCGAGGGGGAGCAGCACCACGTCCACCGGATCGTCCGCGCCGTGAAGAACCGGTTCGGGGAGATCTCCGAGCTCGGGGTCTTCGAGATGACGGGCGCGGGGCTGAGGCCGGTTCCGAACCCGTCCCAGCTGTTCCTCGCCGAGCGGCCGGCCGCCGCGCCGGGCTCCGCCGTCCTCTGCTGCATCGAGGGATCGCGGCCCATCCTCGTGGAGGTCCAGGCGCTGGTGAGCGGCAGCCTCTACGGCAACGCCCGGCGGATGTCCATCGGCATCGACCAGAACCGCCTGTCGCTGCTCGTCGCGGTGCTCGAGAAGCGGGCGGGCTTGAGCCTGGTGGGCGAGGACGTCTTCGTCAACGTGGCCGGCGGGATGTCGATCGACGAGCCGGCCGCCGACCTGGCCGTCGTGGCTGCCGTGGCGTCGAGCGTGCGGAACCGCCCGGTTCGCCAGAAAACGGCCGTATTCGGCGAAGTCGGCCTCGCCGGCGAGGTCCGCGCCGTGACCCAGGCCGCGCGCCGGGCCAGAGAGGCTGCACAGATGGGGTTTACTCGCTGTATCCTTCCCAGAGGCAATCTCGACCCCCGCGACCTGCCCCCGCGCGACGCGTTCGAAGCGGTCGGCGTCGGTTCGGTCGCGGAGGCGCTCGACGCGCTGTTCGCCTAGCAGCCCGTGGTGAATGTCGCGTCGCGGCGCCGCGAGTGTCGGCACGGGCTGACGGGTCCGGCCGGGGCGCCTTCATTGCCCCGCCCGGCCTGGCTTGTTCATACGGATGCGGAACCCGGAGATTTCCGATGACCTGGTTCATACTCGCCCGAACGTTGTTCGTCGCCGCGATCGCCTTCACCTCGGGGCTGCTGCAGCCGCTGACGGTCTTCGGCCTGTCCGGCCTGGCCGGGGTGATGGTCAACGTCACGTTCGGCGTCGTGCTGGCGCTGCTCATCATCGTGTTCGAGTTCCGCCTGAAGGACGTCCCGGTCACGACGACGCTGGGCGCGCTCATCGGCGGCGCGACGGGGCTCGTCATCGCGCGGACGATCGAGACCGCGCTGACCTGGACCGACACGCGGGACCCCCGGGTGTCGTTCCTGCGCAGCGTCGTGCTGCTCGTCCTGCCCTACATCGGGACCGTCATGGGGGCGCGCAAGGGGGAGTGGCTCGAGCCGGCCCGCCTGGTGGGCCTGTTTCGCGCGGCCGGCCCGCAGCGCCGCTACAAGGTGCTCGACACCAGCGTCATCATCGACGGCCGGATCGCCGACGTCTGCGAGACCGGGTTCATCGACGGCGCGCTGGTCATCCCGCAGTTCGTCCTCAAGGAACTGCAGCTGGTCGCCGACTCGGCCGACGCGCTCAAGCGCAACCGCGGGCGCCGCGGGCTCGACATCCTCCAGAAGATCCAGAAGATGTCGGGCGTCGAGGTCATCGTCTCCGACGTGGACTTCCCCGAGGTCCGCGAGGTGGACCTCAAGCTGATCGAGCTGGCCCGCTCGCTGCAGGGCAAGATCGTCACCAACGACTTCAACCTGAACAAGGTGGCGCAGCTGCGCGGCGTGGACGTGCTCAACGTCAACCAGCTCGCCAACTCGCTCAAGCCGGTCGTCCTGCCCGGCGAGACGATGAAGGTGTTCATCCTCAAGGAAGGCAAGGAATACAACCAGGGCGTGGCCTACCTGGACGACGGCACCATGGTCGTGGTGGACAACGCCCGCCGGCTGATCTCCAAGACGATCGACATCGTCGTGACGAGCGTGCTGCAGACGACGGCGGGGAAGATGATCTTCGGGCGGTACATCGAGGCCGGTCCCGCGGCGGCGGCGGTCCAGGCGGCGCCGGCCCAGCCGCCGCAGGCCGACGGCGGCCAGGCGTCGTCTCCGGCGAGGCCGAACGGCCAAGGC
>JAJXZZ010000437.1 GCA_021779795.1 Acidobacteriota bacterium
CCTACCAGTGCTCGAGGTGGCTGCCGGGGGCCTCTCCGCGCTGCAGGTACAGTTCGTAGGCGCGCCGGGCGATATCCTCGCTCGAAGGGCCCGTCCTCGCCGCACCGAGGTCCGGCGCCGAGGCGACCGCGTCGGCCGTCTTCGGCGCGCGCCGCCGCACGGGCGCCCGCTTCGCCTTGACCTCTCCCGTCGCCTTCCTGCCGGCGCCTCCGGTCGCGTTCTTGGCCATGATCGTTCTTCTCCGAGGGCCGACCTGCCGCGGCCGCCGCGGGCGTGCGCCCTCCTCACGCGGTTGGTTCCGAAGATTCGACGTTACCACTTCCGACGACGACTCGCCACCCGCCGGACTCGCCAGCTCGTCAGTACGCCCGACCCGTCCGATGCCGCATCGGGACGGGGGAACCGTCGCGGCAGTCCGGTGGGAAATCGTGTAATTGTTGCTTCCCGATCGACCCGCTCGGCTGGAGGATGGGATGCCCGCCGCCAGCCGCTCGCGCCGGCCCTGGCAAGCCATTAGGGGGAGTGGCCAATGTCTTGCACAAGGTTGAATAACATCGTTCCCTGCAGCGCGGTTTCCGAGCCTCCACTTGCGAGCCGCTCGGGCGGGCGGCCTCGGGGTTCGTGATTTCCTGGTGCAAGATGCGTCCCGCGAAGAGCGGGGCAGCGGCGGCGGCCCGCCCGTCGTGTGGGCCGCGTTGGAGGATATCGATGGACCTGGTCATGCCGGCCGCGGACCGGCACGACGCGCGCTCCCGGTACAACGCCATCGCCGAATTGCGGGATGTCGGGGACCGGTTGAGGGCCTTGCTGACCCGCTACGACCGGCTCGTGGCCGGCGTCACCGACAGCCGCCTGCCGGCGCCCGACCTGGCCGGGCGGCTCGACTGGCTGAACCTGCAGCTCGCCGACGCGGCCGAGCGGCTGCAGGAACTCATCATGGCCGAAGGGCGGGCCGCGCGCTACCGCTCCTGCGCTCCCAGCCTCGAGGCCACGTGGCCGCCAAGCCGGTTCGCGACCGCCAGGGCGCGGGCGAGATCCCGGTGAGCCAGGTACTCCACGAGGAACGCGGCATCGAACGCGTCGCCGGCGCCGGTCGTGTCCACGACCGCAATCGGCTCGGCGGCCACCGAGACGGGCGGCCCGTCGTGCAGGGCCGTGGCGCCCTCGGCCCCGCGCTTCACGACGACGACCGACGCCTGGTCGAGCAGGGCGGTTTCGGGTGAGCCGGGCGCCAGCGCCCTCGCCTCGTCCCGGTTGGCGAGCAGAATGTCGAGGCGCCCGATCTCGGCGAGCAGCCTTGCGGCGCCATAGGCGCGGATGAGCGAGAACGACGACGGGTCGAAGGCCACCATCACGCCGCGCCGCCGGGCCTCGGCGAGCAGCGCGGCCGCGAACGCCGCGGAGCCGGCCATGAACACGGCGTAGCCGTTGACGAAGACGGCGTCGGCCCCGTCGAGCAGCGAAGCCGGCAGGTCGTCGGCCGTCAGCCTCGGCGGGTGCGAGTGATCGGTGACGAACGCGTGCTCGGCGTCCGGCCTCACCACCACGCCGATGCGCATGGTCTCGATGCCCGGGACCGCGCGCACCAGGTCACCGACGCCCTCGTCCCGCAGGTGCGCCCGCATCAGGCCGCCCAGCCGATCCTCGCCGACCAGGCCGACCAGCGCGGCCTCGGCGCCCAGGCGCCGGGCCCACACCGCCACGTTGGCGGCCGACCCGCCCGGCATCAGGTCCACGTGGCCCATCACGTCGGCGCCCCACGCCAGGTCGGCCGAGGGGCGCACGATGACATCCCAGGCGATGTCGCCAACGACGAGAAGCCGGGCAGGGCGCGATCCGGAATGGTCCATGGGCCAGTCGCTGATGAAACCATGCGGCTCGCGGCGTGTCAATGCGCGGGGCCTGCTATGATCGATCCGGGGGCCACCAACAGGGAGAGACCGATGGGAACGATGTCCGGCGGGCCCGCGCGCCCGCGGGGCGGCAGGGCGCTGCCCGGCCGCGCCGAGCGCATGGTCGTGCCGTCCGAGCATGTCGTGCTTCATGCCAGCCTGGCCGCGCCGTTCCCGGACGGGACGGAGACGGCGCTGTTCGCGATGGGCTGCTTCTGGGGCGCCGAGCGCCACTTCTACCGGACGCCTGGCGTCGTGAGCACCGCCGTCGGCTATGCGGGCGGCGTCACGCCCAATCCCACCTACGAGGAGGTCTGCACCGGCCTGACCGGCCACGCCGAGACCGTGCTGGTGGTGTTCGACCCGTCCCGCGTGACCTACGACGACCTGCTGAGGGTGTTCTGGGAGAACCACGATCCGACGCAGGGGATGCGCCAGGGGGCCGACGTCGGCACGCAGTACCGCTCGGCGGTCTTCACGCGCGGCGAGGACCAGGCCCGCGCGGCCGAGGCGTCGCGCGACGCCTACCAGCAGGAACTGTCGCGCTCGGGCTACGGCCCGATCACCACCGAGATCCAGCCGGCCGGCGAGTTCTACTACGCCGAGGCGTACCACCAGCAGTACCTGGCGAAGAACCCCGCGGGCTATTGCGGCCTTGGCGGCACCGGCGTCGCCTGTCCCGTCGGCCTGCGCCGCTGAGGTGGCACGGACCGCACGCGCGCGTCAACCACGGCCGCTGGGCGGGTTCGAACGTCTGATCCAGAGAGCCCGCCTCACGGGCTTCGGTAACGCTTCACGGAGGGAAGGAACCACCTATGCGAAACCCGCGCCGCCTGTTGCTGGTCGGTGCTTCGTTGCTGTTCATGTTCGGCAGCGTCGCGTGCCATCATCCCAAGCCCGTCGTGACGCCCCCGGCCGCGCCTCCCGCGGCCCCGGCTCCGGCACCCGTCACGCCGCCGCCGCCCCCGCCTCCGCCGCCCGCCCCGGCGCCGGCG
>JAJXZZ010000438.1 GCA_021779795.1 Acidobacteriota bacterium
ATCACGGCGGCGTGCGAGAAATCGCCGGGGTCGAGCAGCTTGAGGCCGCTGCCGTCGAGGTTCACGCGGTAGAGGTGCGTGAAGTACGGATCCTCGTTCGCCTCGCGGCCGTTGCCGGCGAAGTACATCACCCGCGCCTTCTCGTCCACGTAGCGGATCGGCCCGGCGACGAACTCGCCCGAGTCGATCTGGTTCTCGAGCTTGCCGTTCGCGTCGAACAGGTAGTAGTGGCCCCAGCCGTCGCGCTCGGACCAGTGGATGAACTCGCGCCCGTTGTTCACCGTCCAGAGCGGCTGCGTGTCGATGTAGGTGTTCAGCCGCTCCTCGATGATCGTCCGGACCGCGCCCGTCGCCGCGTCGAGCGCGCAGACGTCCACGCGGTGGAGATCGCGGCTCGAGCGGTAGAAGTAGAGCGTGTCGGCGCTGGCGCCGAGCCACTTCGGCTCGGTCTTCTCGTCGGCCCGATCGCGGGCGGTCGTCGGGCGCGTCGCGATCTGCAGGCTCTGGTCCTTGAAGGCGTCGGCCTTCGCCTTCACGCGCTGCCGGGTGGCGAGGTCGAAGACGAGCAGCTCCTGCTGGTCCACGTTCTCCTCGCCGGGCATCGCGTAGCGGTAGGTCTCGAGCGTCGGGCGCGGCTGCGCCAGCGAGTTGATGACCCACAGGTCGGCCACCTTGCGCTGGTCGGTCCTGACCATCGCGAAGCGGCTCGAGTCGTTCGACCAGACGGCGCCGATCGCGGGCACGCGCGGGCCGTCCTTGTGCCTGGTGTCCCCCTTCTGGTCCTTCTCGAGCGTCTTCTTCGTCTCGTCGGTCAGGCGCCGCGCGAAGCTGTCGTGCTCCTCGCCGTCGGTCGTGAGCTGCACCTCCTGGACCTTGGGGTCGCCGAAGTCGGCCAACGCCAGCGTGTAGCTCGCCGCGTCCATCATGAAGAGGTTGTGCCCGCGGGCGAACAGCACCGTCTTGCCGTCGGGCGACACCTGCGCCCAGCCCGGCTTCTTCGGATCGGCCTTGAAGCCCGGCAGGAGGGCGATCCGGCCGGCGGCGAGGTCGTACTCGAAGGAGATCGTGCGCGTGGTCTTCGGCTCCTCCTTCGCCTCGTCCTTCGCGGCGTCGCCTTTCTTCACGACGTCCTTCTCGCCTTCCTGCTTCTTCTGCTCGCCGGCCTTCGCGTCCGTTTTCGCCGCCGCCGCGTCGGCCGCCGGCTTCTCGCCGACGATGATCGCGTCCTTGGGGACCTCGACCTCGAACCGAATGGCCGTGTCGTTCTTCACCCACTTCATCGTCGAGGGCTGGATCGGCAGGTGCTGCGAGTCGTAGGGGATGCGCGTGATGTTGGTCAGCATCGCCGCCATCTTCGCGTTGTCCCAGAGCGGCGCCTTGGCGCGCCTGGCCGGGTCCACGAGGACGAACTTGCGCCCCTGGGCCGTTTCGAAGGCGTACCAGAACCGGTCGCTTCCCTCCGCCCAGTGGGGAGTGATCGACGTGTCGAAGACCAGCTTGCCGACCTTGGAAGCCATCCAGCGGGAGGCCAGGTCGTAGTTCGGCTTCGGGGCGACGCGCTCGTCGGCCGCCTGCAGCGCGGCCGGGAGCGCGACGACGACGGCGACGAGAAGAGCCAGGGGGAGCAGGTGGCGACGCGGCCTGGGGCCCGCCGCCGGGAGACGAAGTCGCATGTGACGATCCTCCACGAAAGATGACGACACGGCCGTGGCAGGCACGAACGAGCGGGGAGATTGTAGACCGACGGGTTAAAATCCGGCCATGAGACTTGCACTCGTCCAGCAGCGCGCCTCCGCCGACAAGTCCGCCAACCTCGCCCGCGGCCTGGCCGCCCTCGACCGGGCGGCCGCCAACGGGGCGAAGCTGGCGTGCTTCGCCGAGCTGGCGTTCGAGCCGTTCTACCCGCAGCGCCCCGCCGGGCCGGACTTCGCCGCCCTGGCCGAACCGGTGCCGGGCCCGGTGACCGAGGCATTCCAGCAGAAGGCCGCCGACCTCGAGATGGTCGTCGTCCTGAACCTGTTCGAGCGGGACGGGACGCGGACGTTCGACAGCTCGCCGGTCATCGACGCGGACGGCCGGCTGCTCGGCTGCACGCGGATGATCCACATCACCGAGTACGCCTGCTTCCACGAGCAGGGCTACTACACGCCCGGAGACACCGGCGCCCCGGTCTACCAGACGGCAGTCGGACGGCTGGGCGTGGCGATCTGCTACGACCGCCACTTCCCCGAGTACATGCGCGCGCTGGCGCTCGGCGGCGCCGAGCTGGTGGTGGTGCCGCAGGCCGGGGCGGTCGGCGAGTGGCCCGAGGGGCTGTACGAGTCGGAGCTGCAGGTGGCCGCGTTCCAGAACGGCTACTTCACGGCCCTCTGCAACCGCGTGGGCGAGGAGGACTGCCTGACGTTCGGCGGCGAGTCGTTCGTCTGCGCGCCGAACGGCTCGGTCATCGCGCGGGCGCCGGCGCTGGAGGAGACGATCCTCTACGCGGACGTGGACCTCGAGAAGGTGGAGCGCTCGCACGCCCGGCGGCTGTTCATGAAGCACAGACGCCCCGAGCTGTACGGCACGTGGCTCGCTCGGCGGTAGCTGTCGGCCGGAAGCGAGCAGCGGGTCACGGTCCGAAGCCGGGGACCGAGACAGCTGGCAGCGGAGCGGATGATCCGCTGGCCGCCGAAGCAAACCCGGTCCGCTGTCCGTGATCCGCTGTCAGCTGAACCGAAGCCCGGCCGTCGACCGTGATCCGCTGACCGCTGTCCCTACAGCTGCCTGAGCGCGTCGATCGTCCTGTCGATCACCTGCGCCGGGAAGATGCCGCCCGCCTCGAACGTGGCGCGCCGCCCGGCCAGTTGGTCGGCCACTTCCAGGAAGCTG
>JAJXZZ010000439.1 GCA_021779795.1 Acidobacteriota bacterium
CACGCTGGCGGCCCTGACGGGGCTGGGCCCGGCCCGCCTGCTGGCCCGGCTGCTCGACCTCGAGCTGAGGGGCGCCGTCCGCCGGCTGGACGGGGGGCGGTTCGTCCGGGTGGGGCGAACGTGCTAACGTAGCAGGTTTGAAGGGTCGATCCTGACGGCAGAGACAGGGACACCGATGGCGAAATCACTGGTTATCGTCGAATCGCCCGCCAAGGCGCGCACGCTCACCCGGTTTCTCGGCAAGGAATACCGCGTCGAGGCCAGCTTCGGCCACATTCGCGATCTGCCCGAGAACGCGGAAGAGGTTCCCGACGAGATCCGCGACAAGCCGTGGGGCACGCTCGGTGTGGACGTCGACGGCGACTTCACGCCGTACTACGTCATCCCCGCGTCCAAGAAGCGCCACGTCACCGCCCTGCGCGCCGCCATGAAGGACGCCTCGGAAGTGCTGCTGGCGACCGACCCCGACCGCGAGGGGGAGTCGATCAGCCTGCACCTCAAGCAGGTGCTGAAGCCCAAGGTCCCGGTCCGGCGCGTCACCTTCCACGAGATCACGCGCGAGGCGGTCCGCGACGCGGTCGCCCACGCGCACGAGCTGGACGAGGACCTGGTGCGGGCGCAGGAGAGCCGCCGGATCCTCGACCGGCTTTACGGCTACACGCTGTCGCCGGTGCTGTGGAAGAAGGTGAAGACGGGCCTGAGCGCCGGCCGCGTCCAGAGCGTGGCGGTCCGGCTGATCGTCGAGCGCGAGGAGGCGCGGCGCGCGTTCCGCGGCAGCGTGTACTGGGACATCGAGGCGCGGCTGCGCGCCGAGGGGCGCGAGTTCGAGGCGGTGCTGTCGCGCGTCGGCGACCAGCGGGTCGCCAGCGGCCGCGACTTCGACCCGGCCACCGGCCTGCTCGCCTCGAAGGGGGTGCGGCACCTGGACGAGGCCGGCGCCCGCGCGCTGGCGGGCGCGATCGAGCAGCACCTGCCCTGGCGGGTGACCTCCGTCGAGGAGCGCCCGGGGATCGAGCGCCCGGCCCCGCCGTTCACCACCTCCACGCTCACGCAGGAGGCCAGCCGCAAGCTCGGCTTCTCGACCGGCCGGACCATGCGCATCGCGCAGCGGCTGAAGGACGGCGTCGAGCTGGCCGACGGGACGATCGAGGGGATCATCACCTACCACCGGACCGACTCGACGACGATCAGCGAGAAGGCGCTGCAGGAGTCGGCGCGCGCGATCCGCGAGATGTTCGGCGAGGAGTACTCCCGCGGGCCGCGGCGCTACCAGACGCAGGTGCGCAACGCGCAGGAGGCGCACGAGGCGATCCGGCCGACCGACTTCACCGTCACCCCGCAGAGCCTGGTCGGCATCCTCGAGCCGGACGAGCTGAAGCTGTACGACCTCATCTGGAAGCGGACGATGGCGTCGCAGATGCCCGACGCGCGCGTGCTGAAGACGACGGTCGAGTTCGCGGCGCCGGGGCCGGCCGGCGAGACGTGCGTGCTCGGCGCCAACGGCAAGGCGATCGAGTTCGCCGGCTACCGGCGCGCGTACGTGGAGGGCAGCGACGATCCGGAGAGCGAGCTCGAGGCGCAGGAGACGATCCTGCCGGCCTTCAAGGTCGGCGACCTGGTCGTGGCCGAGGGGCGTCCGGCCGGCGCGCCGGGGCGGCCGATGGCCGAGCTCGCCGGCGTCGAGCCGAAGTCGCACGAGACGGTGCCGCCGGCCCGGTTCACCGAGGCGTCGCTCATCAAGAAGCTCGAGGAGGAGGGCATCGGGCGCCCCTCGACCTACGAGCCGACGATCGAGACGATCCTCAGGCGCGGCTACGTCTTCCGGCAGGGCAAGGCGCTGGTGCCGAGCTTCACGGCGTTCGCCGTGACGACGCTGCTGCGCGAGCACTTCGGCGACTTCGTGGACATCGGCTTCACCGCGGAGATGGAGAAGGACCTCGACGAGATCTCGAACGGCGAGCGCGACTCGATCGATTTCATCCGCGAGTTCTTCCGCGGCGACGGGCGCCAGCACAAGGGGCTCGAGGCGATGGCGCGCGACGAGTCGCAGCAGATCGACTACCCGGTGGTGGACGTCGGCGTCGATCCGGAGAGCGGCGAGCCGGTCCGCGTCCGCATCGGCCGGTTCGGGCCGTTCGTGCAGGTGGGCGAGGGGGGCAACGGCAACACGGCGTCGCTGCCCGACGACCTGGCGCCGGCCGACCTGACGGTCGAGAGGGCGATGGCGCTGGTGCGGACCAAGGCGGCCGGCCCGCGCGACCTCGGCGTCGATCCGGCGACGGGCCAGCGCGTCTACCTGGCCACGGGGCGGTTCGGGCCCTACGTGCAGCTGGGCGAGACGCCCGAGAAGCCGGCCAAGGGGGCCAGGGCCGTGAAGCCCAGGCGGGCCTCGCTGCCGCGCGGCGTGGCCGAGGACGGCGTGGACCTGCCGCTGGCGCTCAAGCTGCTCAGCCTGCCCCGCACGCTCGGCGCGCACCCGGCCGACGGCGCGGAGGTGGTGGCCGGCGCGGGCCGCTTCGGCCCGTACGTGAAGCACGGCGACGACTTCCGATCGCTCGAGGCGACCGACGACGTCTACACGGTGGGGCTGGAGCGGGCGCTCGCGCTGCTCGCGGCGCCGAAGGTGTCGCGGCGGCGGCAGGCGGCGGCGCCCACGGTGCTGCGCGAGCTGGGCGCGCGCGGGGACACGGGCGCCCCGGTGCGGCTGCTCGACGGGCGCTACGGGCCGTACGTGACGGACGGGAAGACGAACGCGTCGCTCGGCAAGTCGGTGGACCCGGCCGGTCTCGGCCTGGCCGAGGCGATCGCGGTGCTCGACGCCCGCGCGGCGGCCGGGCCGAAGAAGAAGGGGGGACGGCGCGCGC
>JAJXZZ010000440.1 GCA_021779795.1 Acidobacteriota bacterium
GATCGGGACCGGCGCGAGGAACGCGCCTACGGTGGGCATTTCGACCAGCAACGCCCCGGCGACGAGGCGTTTCAGCGGCTGAGTCAGCGCAGCGGCGATGGCTACGGGCGCTGACGCCAGGCTGGCTCCGGCATCGTTCAGTAGCCAATCACCACGAGGCCGGGGATTGCCGAGAAGTGCCGGGCGTTTCTCGTGACCAGCGGCGAGCCGTCCGCGACGGCCGCGGTCGCAATCAGCAGGTCCATGGCGTCGATCCCGCGGCCGGCCCTGTTCAACCCGGCCAGCAGGCGCCCGTACGACAGCGCGAACGCCTCGTCCGGGCAGCGGACGACGAGCGCCTCGCAGAGCCGCATCAGCCGCCGCATCTCGCCGGATGACGCGCCGGCCAGGCAGGCGCCGGCCATCAGCTCGCACACGGCGTGGACACTGACGGCCAGCGTCTCGTCCTCGTCGAGCGTCTCGAGGTACTCGGAGGCCGGGCCGAACTTCTGCCGGCGCTGTTCGCGCAGCAGATCCACGAGGAAGCTGGTGTCGAGGTGGGTCACAGGTCCGCCAACCGCGCCGGCGACCGGCGGCGCGCGCGCACCTGCTTTTCGATCGCCGCCACGGTCGGCGCGGACACCGTCGTCTCGCGAAGGGCCTCGCGGAAGGCGGCCACCGTCTTGCGCGGTCCGAAGTGGGCCTTGATCACCTGGGAGAACGACTGCCCGGGCCGCTTGTGCCGGGCCAGCGTGTCGTACGCCTCGAGGTCGATGGTGATGGTCTTGACCGCCATGCACTTATCATGCACTTACGTCAACGCGCGGTCAAACATGGAACCGGCGTCCGAAAGTGACGGGGCGGCCGGCAGCGTCGCCCGTCGGCGTGGCAATCAGGCTCGGGCCGCGTACGACGAACGGGGCGGGGAATGGCTCCCCGCCCCGGCATGTCGCTCACTTGCCGCCGCGGCTCAGTGGTCCGTCTTGTCGTAGAACGTCCCGAGGTCCTGCCGGAACGACTTCAGCGCCTCCACGTTCAGGTACACCATGTGGCCCGACGGGTAGTAGCCGAACTCGACGTTCTTCGCCAGCTCCGGCGTCACCATCATGTGGGACAGGTCGTATTCGGTCAGGAAGAACGGCGTCGCCAGGTCGAACAGGCCGTTGGCCGAGAAGACCTTCAGCTTCGGATCCTTCCGCATCGCGTCGGCCAGGTCCATCGCCACGTCCGGCATGACCTGCTGGCGCATGAAGCCGAACATCATCCCGGGCGCGCGGTGGTGGAAGTCCCACTGCCCGATGTTCCCGGCGCTCGGCCGATAGGTGTCCGTCGTCTCGTACTTGAGCTGCGTCTGCAGGTAGTTGTGCAGGGCCGAGACGAAGACGCCCGTGATCCCGCTGTCGGACGGATCGTAGCCGGGCATCTCGCCGGCGTTGTCCACGTCGGTGCCCTCGAACCGCGCGTCATAACGGCCCAGGATGTCGCCGTCGGTCCGCATCAGCTGCTTGCGGAACCGGGAAGCGTTCACCCGCAGCTTCGCTTCCTTGCAGTACTGCACGCTCAGCCCGGTGTACTGCGACATCTTCGTCGCCACCGCGTTCAGCTCTTCAGGCGAAATGAGGTCGCCCTTCGCCAGCGCCGCGGCGTACTCGCCCATCGCGAACGCGCGCACCTGCTGCAGGAACGCCATGAGGTCGGCCGGCTTGTTCTGCAGCTTGTTGTGATACCAGGCGATCGCCGCGTAGGAAGGCAGGTAGCCGATGTCCTGCAGGTCGGTGCCGGGCGCCATCACGTTGTAGTTCAGGATCGACGACAGCAGGATCACGCCGTTCACCGACACGCCGTCGCCCTGCAGCATGTCGGCCAGGCCCGCCGAGCGCGTCGTGCCGTACGACTCGCCGAACAGGTACTTGGGCGAGTTCCACCGCGAGTTCACGGTCAGGTACCGAATGACGAACTTGTCGAAGGCGCGCAGGTCCTGGTCGGTCCCCGCGAAGTCCCTCGGCGTGCCCTTCCCGACCGCCCGGGAGTAGCCGGTCAGCGGCGCGTCGATGAACACCAGGTCGGTCTTGTCGAGAAGCGTGTACTGGTTCGGGACCACGTGATACGGCGCCGGGCCCGTGGCCTTCGGGCTGTCCGTCTCCACCCGCACCGGCCCCACCGAGCCCATGTGCAGCCACAGCGACGCCGACCCCGGCCCGCCGTTGTACAGGAACGTCACCGGCCGCGTGTTCGGGTCCGTCCCGTCGAGGGTATACGCCACGTAGAAGATGCTGCCGTAGGGATGATCGTCCTCGCCGTCGCGGATGAGGAGCGTGCCGGCCGTGGCCGTGTAGTGCAGCACCCGCCCGTTCAGCGTCAGGTCATGCTTGGTGACCACGCTCTTTTCCGGCGGGATGGCCGGCGTCTTCGGGCCCGCAGCGGCCTCGCCGGCCTGCGGTCTGTCGGGATGCTGCGGCGCCTGTGCGCGAGCCGCCGGTGCCGGGCCGAACGCGAACAGCGCCCCCAGTGCGAGGGCGCAAGACGTGCGCTTCAAATGGTTCACCGCGACCTCCTGGTCTGAATGGGAGACTGATCTGGGAATTCGCCAGAATTTCAGTCTCACGCAGAACGAAGGCCGTGGCAAGCTCGGGCCCGGTGGCGTGCCGCCTGAGCTTGCCACCTGTCGACGTCGGTCTCGAGGCGGCCCTGAGCGAGGCCGCGCCCCCGGGTCATCGCCTCTGCCGCAACGGCTGGTCCTGCAAAGTCACGGTCGCACCCGGATAGCCCGGAGAACGCCATTGGAGCAGGGAACTCGTCGGCAGGCCGCGAAGATGCGTGTCGAGAATCGCCGCCAGGTAGTCTCGAATCGCCGCGACGGTCTTGTCGGGTCCCATCGTGCC
>JAJXZZ010000044.1 GCA_021779795.1 Acidobacteriota bacterium
CCTTGCCAATGGTGGGGATTGCGTGGGCGGTGAGGAGCTGGTGATACCTGTCCCACGTTCGGGGCTTGACTGTGCCCTTGACGCCTTCAAGCCAGCTCGTCATCCACGCGGCAACGGTCAACTTGCCGCCGGGGACGACTGCGCCGCCGTTGACCTCGACGATGAGTTTCGCCATCGCGTCGGCGGCCGCCTCCCGCGTGGGACCGTACACCGCCCGCCGTCGGCCGTCGCCGAGGCTGACCTGTGCTTGCCAGCGGCCGTCCTTGCGCTCGGCGATGCTACCTTCGCGGTTTCCGCGACGCTTTGCCTTTGGCTTTGCCATGAGCCTTTTCCCCCTCGGCCTTGTGGCGATGGTAGTACGCCTTCGATGCCATCCGCGCCCGTGCCGCCGGGCCGCAGTCCTCGCAGTAGACCCGACGCCGCCCGCGCCCGCGCTGGGCGGGGAGCGGCCTTCCGCACGCCCGGCAAACGGCCCAACCCTCGACGCCCGCCACGGCCTGCGCAAGCAAGATCGCGAGCACACCGAAGAGCGACGGCGCATACATTACGAGCCTGTGATCGCCCGCCGGTCCCCCTGGGCCGGGTAGTAAGACGGGATGAACGCCGCCTCTGACCGTCCAGGTGTTGATGACCTCCATGATGTCTTGCCACGCTGCCAGAGACGGGCTCGGTGACGGCGGGCCGAGGGGGTGCCGCTTGCGGAGGTGTCGCAGCACCCGCTCGAATTCCAAGCTAGGGCGCTCGTATGGTGGAAGCTCGCCGGAAAACAGCGGTCCCCACATTGCCGGCTGCGGTGCCCTGCCGGCGCGTACCTCGGCGGTCACGTCGAGGACGGCGCGCGTAGCGGCCACGACGTAGCGCCAGCGCGCGAGCGACTCACCGCCTGTGAATGGCGCCGGGAGTGCCTTCGCGGCGTGGTCCTGCCCGAACCCGGCCATATCGAGGGGACCGCACGCGCGGGCAAATCGGACGATCGCCTTCGCGGGCGGATCGGGGCCAAGACGAACAAACCGGCTGAGGAGTCCGCGGGGTACGGCGGGGCGGTTGGCGGGCGTCTCAACCCACAAAATCCGATCACCCTCGGAGTCAAGCTCGATCCGCTCAGGAACGACCAGGTGCGCGGCGGGGAAGGGGCGATCGAGCAGGCCCGTCTCCGCGTCGGTGATGTTCGCTCGTTCCCATGCGGGCGTGTTGCTCGAATTCCTCATCGTTTATCATCTTAATTCGCTTGTGTTCCCGTGTCAACTGCGTGAGGCTGATTACGTGGAGGTTCGAATGAGTGCCACGAAACACGCAGGGGACGGCGGACGGGTAGAGCGGCTCGCATATCGGCCGTCTGAGGTGGCGAAGGCGATCGGCTCTTCGCGCGCATACGCGTACCAGTTGGTACAGCGCGGCGTGATCCGGTCGGTGCGGTGCGGCCGCGCGATCTTCGTTCCGCGGGCGGCGGTCGAGGCTTTTCTCGCCGGGCAGGGAGAAGAGGGGTTATGAACGCCGACGGTCCGAAGACAGTGAGGGCCGCCCTGGCAGGCGGCCCGAAAAAATCAATCGTCAATTCCCAATATAGCGCATCGTCGCGCTTTGCGCAAGTGGTCGATCGGCTCGCGGCGTGGGCGCCGTGGGCCGCGGTGACGCTTGCCGTGGTGCGGTTGATCGCGGGCGGTGGGCGATGAGTGGCGCTCTCGACCGCCTACGCGACGCGCTCGAGGCGCACAAGTGCGAGCCAACCGACAAGGGCAAAGCGAAGTGTCCTGCGCACACGGACGATCGTGCCTCGCTCAGTTTCGGCGCCGGCGAGGATGGGCGGGCGCTGGTGCACTGCTACGCCGGGTGCGAGCCGCACGCGATTGTCGAGGCGCTCGGGCTCAACCTCGCTGACCTCATGGGCGAGGACGGCAGCGACGCCGGCCGGCCGCCCGGTGTGCGGGCGACGTGGTACGGAAAGACGTTCACGTCCGCTTGGACGTACCGCGACGCGGCCGGGCGCAAACTCGGCATTGTGGCGCGGTACGACGGCGACGGGCGGAAAGACATCATTCCTTACTTCAAGCGCGAGGGCGATGCTTGGAAACACGGCGCCGCGCCCACGCCGCGACCGCTCTACAACCTGGACGGGCTCGCGGCTCAACCCGATGCGCCCGTGTTCATCACGGAAGGTGAGAAGTGCGCGCGGGCGATCAATCGCCTTGCCGGCGTCGCCGTGACCTCGCTCAACGGCGCCGAGGCGGCCGGACGGGCCGACTGGACACCGCTGCGCGGGCGCCGGGTGACCGTGTGGCCCGACAACGACACGCCGGGTACGAGGTACGCCGCGGACGTGGCCCGCTTGGCCCGCGAGGCGGGCGCCGCCGAGGTGAAGGTGCTTGACGTGGCCGGCCTGGGGCTGCCCGCTGGCGGGGACGTGGTGGACTACCTCGCCGCGCACCCTGGGGCGAGCCTGCAGGACCTCGAGGCGCTTCCGGCGGGGGCGACCGCAGCGGCCGACCCGCTGGCGGCGCTGTGGCGCCCGGTGGCCGCAAGTTGGACGGTGACACCGCCTGCATCTCGGGTATGGCTGCTTCGGGCGCCAGACTCGCGGGGCGGTCGTGGGGTTCTACCTCGAGGCAAGGTCGGAATACTCGCCGCTGAGGGGGGCACCGGGAAGACGGCGGCGCTGGTCGGGCTCGGCTTGGCAGTCGTCACCGGCCGCCCCTGGATGGGCTACTACGCCGTCCCGCCCACCGTCGCGGGGCGCGCCCTGTTGGCACTCGCCGAAGAGGACACGGAGGAAGCGCACCGCCGGCTGTGGCGGACAGCGGAGGCGTACCAGCTCACCAAGCGGGAGCGAGACGAGGCCGCGTCGCGGCTGGTCGTGCTCCCGCTCGCCGGCCACGACGTGACGCTCACTCAGACCTCGCCCACGGGCTTGATCGAGATGCCGCTATGCCGCGACCTACGCGCCCGGCTCGATCGCGAGGCCGGCGAGGACGGCTGGGCACTGATCGCGGTCGATCCAGAGTCCCGGTTTGCCGGCGGCGACATCGAGGGCGACAACGAGCGTGCAACGCGGTTCGTCGAGGTATTGGAATCGTTCACAAAGCTACCTGGAAACCCAACCGTGCTCGCGAGCGCGCATAGCTCGAAACTCGCTCGCCGGCAAGGGCAAGCGGATGTCCGCGGCGTGACCGGGCGGACCGACGCCGCCCGGTGGGTTGCGACGCTGCAACGCGACCGCGAAGAGGTGATCTTCCGCGTTGTCAAGTCAAACTACACGGCCGTCGGCGATCCCCTCCGCCTGCGGTGGAGCGACCACGTCTTGCGCGCCGTTACGGGTGCCGAGATCCTCGACGCGGCGACTCACGACCGAAACGAGCAGGCGGCGGAACTCGACGGCGACGTACAGCGCATCGTCGGGGTACTCGCCCGCGAGGGCACCATGACCTCGCGGGACTCGATTGCGGCCGCCGCCCACATGAAGCTGACCCGCGGGCGCGCTGCCCTCGACCTCGCAATCGCCCGAGGACTCGTCCACGCGACCGGGACGGATCGCCACCGGACCTTCGCAGCCGTCCCGGAGGTGTGCTGCACACGTCCCCCCCACACCCCCCCGCCGTCCGGGACGGACGGACGGACTGGCGTCCTTCCGTCCCGGCCCAGTTGGGACGGACTGGGACGGATCGGGACGGAGGGACGGATCGGCGACGCAACGGCAACCGACCGACACCGCGAGCCCGGCGACGATGACGAAGCTCTGCCTGACAAGACGGCGGAGCACGAGGTGCTGCTGTGACCGCCGCCACGACCCCGAGGCCGGCGAAGGCCGCACCGGAAGTGACCGCGATCATGCGCCACGCTTGCGTCTGCTCGCGCTGCTCGCTGCACAACTTGATGCGCGCCGACGTGACTCCTTGCTGCCGCGAGGGTGCACGACTACAGCGAGAGCTGCGAGCGCAAGTTAGGGGCGAACGATGACGGCCTGCGTGTGCTTCCGTGCCGGCGCGGCCGTGGTTTTGCACCTCCGGCCTGTGGAAAACGGCGTCACGGGCGCTCTCGCGTTGCAACGTAATCGCAGCATTGAGCGTAACTCTTTTGTTTCCAACATTTATAACCAACGAGACAAGTTTACAAAAATGCTGTTATCGGACGCTGTGACAAATCCTCTGGAGGTGCAAATGGCGGGACGGAAACAAGATAAGTCCACAAGTGGCCTGCCGTCAAGGGGCGAATCAATAATCGGCGGTCTCGACGCCTTGATCGGTGCCGACATTGAGGCTCGTTCGATCGGCGGCAGCGTTACCCGCGGCCGGCTGCTTGAGGCGGGCGAGCGGTTCCTGATCGTCGAGCGCGCCACGACGGGGCGGCACGCGTTCGTTGCGCTGGCGCACCTGGTCGCGGTCGTTGACGAAACCCCGCCGGCACTGAGCAGGCGCGAGCGGGAGGAACTGACCGCGGAGCGGGGAGGTGGCCTATGACCCGCGTCGCCGATCAAGATCGGCCGTTGTGGGGCGTGGCAACGCGCCGCGGCCTACGTCGAGCAATTCGCGAAACGATCGCGCGGGTGCAACCCGCCCGATATGCCAGTTTGACGAAACCCCACCGCAGCGACGGAGGCCGCACCCGGCTAGAGGCGGTACCGCAAGTCCAGGCGGGCCGCGAAGAGCTGAGCGTGCAAGCGGCGTCGAGTGTGGACAGCGAAACGAACGAGCGGCACGAACAGCACAAGCCGGCCGTGGCCGGCAGGGAGTGCACACTGTGAGCGGACATCACAACAAGGTCGGGAGGCTGATCCTTCGGCGGCAACTTCAAGCGGCTGGGGGCGCGCTGGCGCGCTTCCGCGACGATCTCACAACTTCGCGGAAGGCTGTTGGTTGGTCGGCCCGCGCCGTCGTCAACGAACACCGGAACGCTCTCGCACGGGTGGCGGAGGAGATCGCGCCCGTTGTCGAGGCGCGGGTGCGCGAGGCAGTCGCATACGATCGCGAAGTCGAGGCGGCCAAGTCCGAGGCGGACGGCCGCGTCGCGTCGGCGCTCGTGAGCCCCGAGGTCGAGGCGTTCAAGGCGGAGGTGCGAAACGCGATCGAGGGCGCACCGGACAGCGAGGCGGCCCGCCGGCGCGTCGCCATGCTGGTCGCGAAGTCGCAGGTCCGGCGGATCCTCGGAGGTGGCCAGTGAACGCGCTCGCGAAGCTCCGTGACCTGATCGTCGGTGAGGGCGGCGCTGTGCCGCCCGACGCCGGCTCTCTCGCCCCGGTGGCGGACGTGGTGGAGCGGACCCCGGAGGAGCAGGCGGCACAGGTGGAGGCCGCCCGGTGCAAGGCGACGGCCGACGATCTCGACACGCGGCTCACCGCGGCCGTGACAGCCGTTGCGGAGCTAACAGAGGCCCGCTCGGCGGCTGCCCGCGGGCTCGCAGTCGGCGAGACGACGGAGGCGGCATTCGCCCAAGCAACGGCAGCTCTCGACGCCGCTGTCGCCCGGCGTGGGGCATTGGAGCAACTGCTCACCGAGGCCCGCGACGCGAGTCAAGCGGCCTACGCGCGGCTACACGCCGCCTCCGCTCCACGTCTCACGGAGGAGCGCCGGCAGCGCGTCGCCGAGGCGACGGAGCGAGCCGAGGCCGCGGCGCAAGAGCTGCGCGCCGCGTACCGCGAGGCCTGCCGGGCCACGGGTGAACTCGCCGAGCGGCTCGACGAACTCGCCGCGCTCGGTGGCAGCCCGTCGGGAATCGAGCACTCGCTGGACGATTACGGGCATGACGAGCTGCAAATCATGGAGCGCGAAGGCTGGACGGTTCGCGACTCTCGCTGGTTGCCGGCCCGTCGCGCGATCGTCTGCGCTGTGCCGCCGGAAGGAGGCGCGCCGTGGCCGAAGTAGAACGTGACGCGGGCGGGCATTGGCTGCCGGGGCGTAGTCCGAACCCCGGCGGCCGTCCCCGCGGCGTGCGCGAAGTGCGGGAATGGGCGCGGGCCGTGTGGGACGAACACGGGCGCGAAGCGTTGCTCGAACTCGCCTTGCACGGTCGGCGCGAGGAAGTACGCCTCAAGGCATGGTCCGAAATCCTCGATCGTGCTTTCGGCCGTGCGCCGCAGGCGGTCAACTTGACGGGTGCCGATGGCGGTCCGCTGGCATTCGAGCCGGCGGGCGCGCTGGTGGCCCGGTTGACGCAGCTAATCGGCGAGCGGGCCGACGCGGCGGCGCTGCCGGTGGCACCCGCGGAACTCGCCTCGGGTGAGGCCGCCGAGGGCGGGACGCCGTGAGCGGCTCGCTTGCATCGCAGCTCGCGGCGCTGCCGCCGGAGGAGCGCCAGCGAATCGGGGCGAGCCTGTCTGAGCCCGAGCGGCAGGCGTTGGCCTACCTGTGGGAATTCTGGGCGCGCCCCGAGCAGCTCCCGCCGTCGGGCGACTGGACGACGTGGTTGATCCTCGCGGGCCGCGGCTTCGGCAAGAGCCGCACGGGTGCCGAGTGGGTGCGGGCTGAGGTGGAGTCCGGCCGGCGTGGCCGCCTGGCGCTGGTCGCGCGCACCGCGTCTGACGTTCGCGACGTACTTGTCGAGGGCGAGGCCGGCGTGCTCGCGATCTCGCCACCGTGGAATCGCCCGCTGTACGAACCGAGCAAACGCCGGCTGACCTGGCCCAACGGCGCGACCGCGACCACGTACAGCGCCGATGAGCCCGACTTGTTGCGCGGCCCGGCGCATGACGGCGCGCTGTGCGATGAAATCGCGTCGTGGCGTTTCGCTGAGGCCGCTTGGGCAAACCTCATGTTCGGGTTGCGGCTCGGTCCCGATCCGCGCGTCGTGGCCGCCACGACGCCGAGGCCGACCGCGTTTCTCAAGCGGCTAATCGCCGATCCGCACACGCACGTTACGCGTGGCCGCACGCTCGATAACGCGGGCAACCTCGCGCCGACGTTCCTACAGGAAGTCGTGGGCCGCTACCAAGGCACGCGGCTAGGGCGGCAGGAACTTGACGGCAGGCTGCTCGAAGACGCTCAGGGCGCCTTGTGGAAGCGTGAGGTCATCGAGGCCGGCCGCGTCGCGGTCGCGCCCGAGTTGACCCGCGTCGTGGTGGCCCTTGACCCGAGCGGATCGGCTGGTGAGCACTCGGACGCTTGCGGCATCATCGTTGCCGGCGTCGCGGCGGACCGGCAGGGGTACGTTCTCGACGATCGCACCGCCGTTCTGAGCCCGGCAGCATGGGGCGCACTCGCGGTGCAGCTCTACCAAACCTATCAGGCGGACAGGATCGTTGCCGAAGGGAACTTCGGCGGGGATATGGTCGAGACGGTGTTGCGTAGCGTGCGCGACGCCAGCGACCGCCCGATCGGCGCGAGCGTGCCGTTTACGAAACTCACGGCGTCCCGTGGCAAGGCCGCCCGCGCCGAGCCCGTCTCGGCGCTGTATGAGCAGGGCAGGGTGCACCACGTCGGGGCGTTCCCCGAGCTCGAGGACGAGCTCTGCTCATGGGAACCGAACTCGGGGCAACGTTCGCCGAACCGCTTGGACGCGCTCGTCTGGGCGCTCACGGAGTTGATGCTCGAGAACGGCGCGGCAATCGGCGAGGGCTGGTATGCGTACGTCAGGCACGAACTCGGGCTACCTGATCCTGAGCCGGCGGAAGGGACGGCGACATGACGCTACTCGGACTTGACCCCGGCTCGGCGTGTGGGTGGGCCGTCCACGACGGCGAGCGGATCGTCGCGTCGGGAGTCTGGAACCTTGCGCCGCGGCGGGGCGATTCGCCCGGCGTGCGCTACCTGAAGCTCAGGCGTCGGCTCGGTGACGTGCTCGACAAGTACCCGGAGCTCGCGCTGGTCGCTGTGGAGCAGGCGCACCACCGCGGCGGCGCCGCGACCGAGTACGCCGTCGGAATCGTGACGCATGTTCAGAGCTGGTGTGCCGAAGTCGGGCTTGAGCACGTTGGGGTGCACAGCTCGCACGCGAAGCGCATCGCGACCGGCCGCGGCAACGCGAGCAAGCAGGAGATGGTCGCGGCAGCACTCGCACGGTGGCCCGGCTGGGTGCCGGAGAGCGATGACGAGGCTGACGCTCGTTTCATCGCCGAAGCGGCGGCGGCGGAACTTGGGTTTTCAGCGAGCAAATCGTGCGCGCGACCGGAACACGCTCCCGGCTGCGCGCTGGGCGTGGGGCGGGAGTGAGCGCCCGTCCCCGCGTCGCTGCAAGGGCGTCGGCGTGGCCCTTTCTTCCCACGCCGGCGTCCGGCCGCCCGCACTCGGCAGGCGGTCGTTTCACCCCCGTCGGTGGCCCCTTCCTCCACCGGCGGGGCTCTTCTCGTTCGGTCGTCGCCGGCGTTGCCCTTCTGGGGTTGTCCGGGAAGCGGCGTGCTTGGAGGGTGGTATTCTCAATGAGCGATGGCCCCAACAGCACAGGTTTGGAAGCGCGCCTTTGAGAACTGGATGCCCGTCGGGCGGCGGGCCGTGCCGGGCAGCATCATCGCGGTGCTGGGCTTCGCGGTCCGAATGGTGTTGTCGCCTGGCGGGCCGATGAGCGGGGAGATCATCAAGGGTCTGATCGCGGCACTTGGTGCCCTGTTCCTTTACGGCGTCGGCACACTCCTTTGGCACCTATGGCTCGCCCCGTTCTCCCTTCTTAACGAGCGGCTGGCAGCCGTAGCAGACTCACAGGAGGAGGTCAAAGGGCTGCAGCACACACTCGGGCGTACCGCAAAGAAGATTCTCTTCTATGCGGCGATCCGGGGAGAGGAAATCGAGGCTACAGAGGCTGCTGTGAAACTTAGCCAGACCATAACATTTGCAACAGCAGCGCAAAGTGCCTATCCGGCCTGTCGTGCGGCGGTTCAGGAATTGCTCGACCAACACCTCATCGAACGGACCGCGGTGGACGGCAAGTTGAATGTCTCTAACTCTGGGCACCAGACAGTTGATCGCTTGGAGGCAGCGGATCGTTACGTCTGGTCCGGTGGTTCCGCGGAGCAGTTGGCCCATTAAGCGTCGCGCCCGCCGTTGTGTGGCCGCGAGGACGGGCACACCCAGCACTGTGGCCCCTTTCCGCGCCTGATTGTCCATGCTAGCAGGCTGCTGAAAAAGTCCGGACACTGTTGTTGGCGGCGTTCGCATGGGCTGCAAGTCGTGCCAATGCAATGGGCGATTCTCGCCAAGTTCGGCGCGGGCTTGGATTTCAGGGGTTCTTCAGCACCCTGCTAGGGCATCCTGCCGTGTCTTTGCCGACTGAGGGGGCAAGTGGCGGTCGCCGGACTTGGGGGCACCCAACAGGTGCGGCACAGTGAATCGCCCTTACTGCTCCGCCAGCCTCGCGAAGCGCTCGTTGACCGCGGTGAAGACTAAGCTCGCCCGGCGGAGGACCTCTGCGCTCGGCTTAGTGTCCCCGCTACGCCAAGCATCCACGACGGCAAGGACTAGACGTGCCTTGTCTGGCGGGGTCACCTCGCCCCACTTGTTTTCGGCGAAGACCCGCTTAAGGAAGGGGACGTTGGTTTCTCCAGATTTCGGGGCAATCGCAGCGGCGGGCTTCCTCCCGATCGCCTCGAGGGCTTTCAAGAGGTCGGCGGGATCGGCGATATCCTCAGCCTGTGCCTGTGGGGTGCCGAGGAGATCGCCGAGCAAGAGCACTGCGTCTCTTCCGTGGACGAGCATGTCGACGAGGTCGTGGGCCTTCTGAAGTCCCATCTTATCGCTGTCGAGGAGCACGGCCATCCGGTTCGGTCCCATCTGCTCCTCCGCAGAAATGACGCTCGCCAGCGGAAGCAGGCGCGCCGTACCCCCGGCCCAAAGGATCACCGTGTCATCGTGGAGGAAGGTGCCCCCATTCTCGCGGAGGATGTTCGAAAGCACGTGAAGAAGCCAATAGTCGGTGATGCCCTCGACGATGAGAGTGCGCTTACCCAGGAAAACGGTCTGCGCGAGCTGGTATGAACCGGCGGCCTGCATCGGAAGGAGCGTATCTCGGTCGCCCTCCGGCTCCGCGGTCGCCGAGATGCGAGTGTACGCACGGCTCTTCTTGTTCTTCTTATCGACGGGATCGAGGTAGACCGTCCGCACCGCGTCGACGTGGTCCGGGTCCACCATAAATGGGGAGTGTGACGAATAGACGAGCTGGTTCTTTTTCGCAATCTTCTGGAAGAACCTCAGGAGTTTGAGCTGCGCCGTCATGTGGAGGTGCAGGCCCGGCTCGTCCAGGAGGATGATTGCCCCGAGGTGCTCCTTCTCGGACTCCACGAGGAAAGTGAGGTAGAAGGAGAAGAACCACTGGAAGCCACGACTCCGCTCCCCGAAGGGAATCTTCCACGGGTTCAAATTGTCGCGTACCCGTAGTTCCAGGTCCTCACCATCGGCGGAAATTACAAGTTCGTGGGTGCGTTGGTCCCACCAGTCGAGCCAGTCGCCAGAGAGCTTGAACGAGGCTGATTCCAGTAAGCGATCGCGCTCCGCCTTCCGTCGCTCGACGAGATCTTGGGCCTCGTTCTGTTGCTTCGGTTGCCCGAGGTTAAGGAGTTCCATTGGGTTGAGCTTGGCCCATTCGAAGAGGGCAAGCTGCGTCCGAAACAGTGTCCGGTCACCCGGATCTGGCGGCGGTGCGGCCTGCCGCCCGACGAAATCCCGGAGGTTGATGCGCGTCTTCAGCCGGCCGTAGTCATCAAAATAGATGAAGACTGGGAGGTTAGCCACAAGCCATTGGCTCGCTTCGTCGCGAGAGCGGAGTTCAGCACTCTCCCGCGAGAACGTCTCGAGCGACTTGCCAGCAGCGGACAGGTCGACGGTTTCGATGTCAGCCTTCTCGAGGGCACGAAGTGCTTTGATGGCGGCGTCAATTGTTGCAGTGGGCATCGACGTCGCGAGCGCGGCCGGAGCCCCGACCTTCTCCAGCGCCGCGAGGGACGTGCCCACCGCCTGGAGGCGTGGCTTGACCGCTGCGGCTGCCGCCGCCGCTGCCCTCGTCGCTGCGACTGCGGAGGCGTCCGGTTTGGTCGCCGTCCCTACGGTTGCGTCTTTGTCGGATTCCCCTGCCGTTGGCACCCCGTCCACGGCCGCCGCCGCTGCCTCGGCCTCTGCCGCAGCCGCCAGCCGTTCAGCAATGGCGGTTTGGAGAGAGCGGACAAGCGGTTCTAGGTCCGCATACGTACTGGTAGGCGGCGGGCCGAAAGCGGGCTCAACGGTTCTTTTCCCGGCGTACGTCGCCCGGATAGTGAACGAGGGCGGAGGAGTCAACTGGACGCCGAATTTCTCAGCAAAGGCCGCCTTGTCCGAGGATTCGAGAGCAAACTCAAGGCTGACGACCTCAGGGTCCAGCGCCCGCAGGTCGGAGTATCGCTCGGCTGGGAGATCCCAAAGCAGGTCAAATTTCGTTCCCGAAGCGTTCTTGAACTTCCAAAGTGCCTGCATCAAGGCCGACTTGCCCGATTCATTCTTCCCCATGAGGCAGGTGACGTTCGGGTCAAGCTCAACGCGACCGCTTTCGAGGATCGACTTGTAGTTCGTGACGCAAAACGCTTTCAGTCGCACGTCAGTTCACCTCCGCCGCGTGTGGGAGCCCACGGAACCTAAACTGTGGACGCTGTTGTACACAGAATCTGAGGATAGGCCAGGTCATCGCTTTGTCAAGCGCGGCCTCCCAGCGGTGAGATTCGCGGCACTTCTTGTGGTGGCTGCTCCCCCGGCCGTGAACTCCGGCTTCTGGACAGTCTGGCCCGTCGTCTCCTTCAAGAACCGCATGCGACTGGTCTCAGAAAGTGACACCAGTTCTGACACCAGTTGGCGACGTTTTCAGTAGACGTTGTAGACGCTCTGGCATGGAACTCGTTACAGGTCAATACGTGGTGGACGCTGTAGACAGGCGATTCCAATTCCTAAACCGCGTGTCGGAGGTTCAAGTCCTCTCAGCCCCGCCACCCCGCGGGTCAGTCGCTGTGGGCGTAGGCCGGCGCGGCGACACGACCGCCTACCTCTCCGGAGACCACGAGACGGTTTGTGCGCGCCATGCAGTCGGGGCAGACGGCCCGGACCGGCGACAGCTCGTTGTCGGCGATCTCGCCCTCGACGTAGAGCCCCGTGCAGGCGTGCAGGCAGCTGTCGCACA
>JAJXZZ010000045.1 GCA_021779795.1 Acidobacteriota bacterium
GGACTGCAGCGCCGCCGCCTGCTGGTCGAGCAGCGGCTCGAGCGAGGCGAGGCGCTTCCGCGCGTCGGCGGGGGCGGGGAACAGCACGGCCGACGAGCCGAGCCCCTGCTTCTCGACCTCGAGCTGGTGGCGGATCGTGACCCGGGCGTCCCGGAGCGCCTGCGCGAGCGCGGCGGCGTCGTTCGCGTCGGCCAGGTAGGAGAGGCCCTTGCGCTGGGCGGCGCCCAGGCGCTCGGTGCCGCGCGCCAGCGTCTCGGCGGCCACTCTCAGGGCCATCGGCTCGTCGGCGTCGGCCAGCACCTCGAGCGCGCCCAGGCCCACGACGCCCGCCCGCTTGAACTGCGTCGTGTCGAGCTTGTCTGGCGTGTCGGCCGACGAGTGGTAGAACGGGTCGGGCCAGGTGATGAACATCAGCGACGGGATGCCGTTGCTCATGTAGACGACGTGGTCGCTGGCGCCGTAGTGCTTGTCCACGAGGACGTAGAAAGGATCGCGGCTGCCCGTCGGCGCGAGGACCGGCAGCGTGAAGCCGTAGCCGCCCGACCGGTACCGGACGCGCTCCCGGTTCAGGTTCGCGATGACCTCCACGAGGTTCGCGCCGACGTCGTTCAGGAAGGTGGGGAAGCTGTCGGGCGTCCGGTGCATCGTCCAGAAGCTGCCGTGCGTGGCCAGGCGCAGGCCCTCCATGTCGAAGTTGAGGTCGGCGATGAGCTTGCGGGTGACCTCGGGGTGCTTCTCGAGCCATGCCCGCGTGCCGCTGATCTCGGGCACCCAGAGGAAGTGGATCGTGCGCTTGGGCCGCGGCAGCTTGCCCTCGGCGACGAGGCGGATCAGGGCGCGGCCCATCTCGAGCGTGATCGCGCACCCCGACGCGTCGTCGTTGGCCCCCTGCTTGAGGTACCCCTCGTAGAGGTGCCCCGACATGGCGAGCTCCTGGTCGGAGCTGCCGTCGCCGGGAATGACGGCGTGCACCGTCTCCATCCGGCCGGGATAGAAGTCGGCCGTGACGATCGAATGAAGCGTGACCTTCCGGCCATGGGCCAGCTCGCCCGCCAGCCGGCGCTGCATCCGCGGCGACAGGGACCATCCGAAGCCGACGCGCTTGCCTGCCGGCGGCGTCGTCGAGAGGCTCTGTGACCCGACCTGGTCGATGTCGGCTTCGGGATGGATCGGGTTCGCGCTCAGCACGCCGACGGCGCCGCGCTCGAACACGGCCAGCCGCTGCATCTGGCCGGCCGACGCCGTGCCGAGGACGATCTTGCCCGCGACGTCCCGGCCGGCGTAGTCCTCGGGGCGGCCGCCGTCGCCGACGTCCACCAGGTCGGCCGTCACGTCGCCGGTCTCGCTGCCCGACGCGATGCTGACGGCCACGTCGCGGAAGTCGCACAGCTTGCGGTTGTCGGGCGCGACCATCCACAGCTCGGCCCGGCTGGCCTGCCACAGCTTCTGGGGCGTGGGGAAGGTCTCGATCTCGACGCGGCTGAACCCGTAGTCGCGGGCCAGGCGCGCGAGGACCTCGCTCTCGCGGAACGTGCCCTTGTACTCCGAGTCGGGGCGCACCCGCGGGTAGGGCACCATCTCGAGCACGGCCTGCTGGGCGCGCTCGCCCGAGACCTCGTTGATGATGGCGTGGAGTTGATCCCACGGGAGGAGCGTGCGGTCCTCGCGCTCCTGCGCGGACGACGACAGGGGGAGCACCGTCACGACGAGCATCGCAGCCAGGACGAAGCGCTTCATCGAAACTCCAATGCGGATGCCGAATGGGGGTGAACGGGGGCCGTCGAACCCCGCAAGGGTAGGGCAAGACGGGCGGCGAGGGCAACTTGCGCCGTCACCGGAAGCGGCGGCGGGCGCGGCGCCGGCGGGTGGGCGGCAGTATACTCGCCTTTCGGACGGAGCATCCTGCCGGGAGGCGTGCATGGAATTGATCGAGGGGATTCGGTCGCGTCGGGCCGTGCGGAAGTACGCGGCCAGGCCGGTCGATCGTGCGACCATCGACGGGCTCATCCAGGCGGCCGTGCTGGCGCCGAGCGCGACCAACGCGCAGCCGTGGGCGTTCGGCGTCGTGGAGGGGCCCGGGCGCCTCCGCGACCTGTCCACGCGCGCCAAGGCGCTCCTGCTCGAACGGATGAGCGACTTTCCCCACCGCCAGCGCTACAAGGACGTGCTCGCGGACCCCGCCTTCAACATCTTCTACGACGCGCCGGCGCTGGTCATCGTGTACGCGCGATCACTGACCCCCTACGCCGTCGGGGACTGCAGCATGGCGGCGTACACGCTGATGCTCGCCGCGCACGGCCAAGGCCTGGCCACCTGCTGGATCGGGTTCGCCGAGCCCCTCCTGCAGTTGCCGGAGGTGAAGGCCGAGTTCGGAGTCGCGGCGGAACTGCGCGTCGTCGCGCCGCTCGTCCTCGGTTACCCGGCCGAGGCCGTCGAGCCGACGCCGCGAAACCCGCCGGAACTCCTGTTCTGGATGCGGGGCTGAAGGCAGGGCCGCGACCCCGGGCCGCGGCCTGCCGCTCAGTCAGCCGCGAGGTTCGACCATTGCGGCTGACCGCGCACCGTCCTGGCGGGCGCGATCTGGGTCCGCGACTGCATGAGCCAGCGGCCGCCAACCTTCACCCACGTGTCGCGGTACCGGGTGACCCGGGCCACCGTGTCCGCGGTCTTGCTTCCCGTGGCCGTGCGGGACAGGCGGACGGTGGAGACGGTGACGACCGTCGTGACGCCCGAGGGCGTCTGCACCAGGCGGTCGATGCGCTGGACCGTGGAGTCGGGCACCGTGGTGTTCACGCCGCGCGCGTTCACCTGCGCCAGCGTGAACTGCCGCCCGCTCGTGTCGGTGAGCTTCCAGCCGGGCGCGTAGACCGTCTGGTCGAACAGGCGGAGGTCCGTGCGGCTCACCGCGGGCGTATAGACTTCGCCCATCTCGTCGTAGAGCGCCTGCAACTGGACCTGGGTGTTGAAGGTGCGTCCCCAGGGCATGTGCAGGCGTGGAAAGAGGCTCAGCGCCGAGGCCGGCGTTCCGCTCAACGTCATGCCCAGCGCGGCCATTCCGGCCGCCAGCGCCAGGCGACTGCCAGTCCACCGGAACATGTGTTCCCTCCTTGGGACGAGTGCCGTCGGCGACGCCTGGCCCTCCGCCAGTCGCGCGAGGCCACGGTCCACTTGTTTTGACGCTGCATCAACGGTGCCAGCCGTGCGCATCGAGCGGCCGCGGAACGCCCAGCTGATCAATGCCACGCCAAGCCGTTGCGGGCGTTGGAGAAGACTCGGCCATGGCGGGCTCCGCCTGCCATCGCCGGGAGCGGCGCGCCCGGCCGCTCGTCCCCGCCTGGCGACAGGCGAGGTCATCCGGGCGCGACGAACTCCCGGATGCCGGGGCCCGGTCGGCGCCCGGCCGCTCTTCCTGGCCGGGCTGGGGGGAGAGAGCGGGCCCCCGCGTGCGATATAATCCGCTGGCATTCGCCATTGGGGCTGGCCCTGGACCAGTCCGCCACAGAGGATGTGTCATGCCCGATCAGCCTGACGATTCGACCAGGAAGCCCACCGGTTTCACCCGTCGCGGATTCATCGCCACCGTTGGCACGGGCGCCGTGGCCGCCGCAGACGTGGCCACGGCGGCCGGGGCCGACACGCCGCCGGCCGCCGAGCTGCCCGAAGGGGCCGAGTTGGTGCCCGTCACGCTCGACATCAACGGGCGGGCGCACCGCCTGCTCGTCGAACCGAGGTGGTCGCTGCTGTACGTGCTCCGCGAGCGGCTCGGCCTGACGGCGACCAAGCTGGGCTGCGACCGCGGCGAGTGCGGCGCCTGCACCGTGCTCCTCGACGACAAGCCGACCTACGCCTGCATGATGCTGGCCCTCGAGGCCGAGGGGAAGGCCATCGTCACGCTCGAAGGGCTGATGCGGGGCGAGGAGCTGGGGCCCGTGCAACGCGCCTTCGTCGAACAGGACGCGTTTCAGTGCGGGTACTGCACGCCGGGCCAGGTGATGGCGGTCGAGGGGCTGCTGCGCGCCAACCCGAACCCGACGCTGGATGAGATCCGCACCGGTGTCAGCGGGAACCTCTGCCGGTGCGGCGCCTACGCCCACATCTTCAAGGCGGGGCAGCGGGCCGCCGAGCTGAGGCGCGAGGAAGGAGGCCGCTCATGACACCCGACGATCGGTACTACGTCACCGACGTGCCGCCGGAGACGCCCGAACCGGCCGAGCAGCCCGCGCCGTGGACGGCGACGACGGTCGTGGGGCGCCCGCTGCCGCGCATCGACGCCTACGACCGGTTGAGCGGCAACGCCATCTTCACGGCCGACGTGCTGCTGCCGGGCATGCTCTACGGCGCCATCCTGCGCTGCCCGCACGCGCACGCGACGGTGAAGAAGGTCGACACGTCGAAGGCCGAGAAGATGCCCGGCGTCGTGGCCGTCCTCACCGACAGGACGCCGGGGGCGGACATCCCCTGGTACAACACGCGCGCCGGGGCGCTCAGCCGGCTCTTCGATCCGCACTGCCGCTACGAGGGCGAGGAGGTCGCGGCGGTGGCGGCCGAGACTCCCTACCAGGCCTGGGACGCCGTCCGCGCCATCGCGGCGGACTACGACGTGCTGCCGTTCGTCAGCGACCCCGCGAAGGCGCTGGCCGAGGGGGCGGCGGTGATCCACGACGGCGGGAATCGGTCGGGCGAGGTCTCGCGCTACTCGCGGGGCGACGTGGACGCGGGCTTCGCCGCGGCCGACGTCGTGCTCGAGCAGACCTACAGCACGGCCTGCGAGATCCACGCGCCGACCGAGACGCATGCCTCGGTGGCCAGGTGGGACGGCAGCCGGCTCGTCGTGTGGGACTCGACGCAGGGCGTCTACCCGATCCAGTCGGGCCTGATGGCGACGCTGAAACTGCCCGCGTCGAGCGTGCGGGTGATCGGCAGCTACATGGGGGGAGGCTTCGGCTCGAAGCTCTCGCTCAGCAAGCACACCGTGATCGCCGCGCTGCTGGCGAAGATGGCCGCGCGGCCGGTCAAGATCCACCTCACTCGCGAGGAGAGCTTCCTGGCCGTGGGCAACCGCCCGCCGGACCGCATGACGGTGAAGGCCGGCGTGAAGAAGGACGGCACGCTGACCGCGCTGCAGCTCGCCGTGCTCGGCACGGGCGGCGCCTACCCGGGCGGCGGCGTGGGGGGCGTGGACTGGGTGTTCCGCGACCTCTACACCTGCCCGAACGTGAAGTCCGAGATGACCGACGTCTTCATCAACGCGGGGCAGGCGCGCGCGTTCCGCGCGCCGGGCCACCCGCAGGGGGCGTGGGCGCTCGAGCAGATGATGGACGCGCTCGCCGACAAGATCGGGATGGACCCGGTCGAGCTGCGCCTGAAGAACGTGCCGTCGGTGAGCCAGGGGCGGGGCGGCCTGCCCTACACGACCACCGGGTTGAAGGCCTGCCTCGAAGACGGCGCGAGGCGGTTCGGCTGGCAGGAGGCCAGGAGGCGCTCGACCGCCGACGGCCCGATCAGGCGGGGCGTTGGCGTGGCAGCCGGCCTCTGGCAGGGCGGCGCCGGCGGCCCGCCGTCCACCATCATCGTCAAGCTGTTCGCCGACGGCAGCGCGAACCTGAACATGGGGGCCAGCGACATCGGCACCGGCACGAAGACGATCCAGGCCATGATCGTCTCGGAGGAGCTGGGCGTGCCGCTCGACCGGATCCAGGTCGAGTGGGCCGACACCGCCACCACCCAGTACGCCACGGAGAGCGGCGGCAGCAAGACGGTCCCGACCGAGTCGCCGGCCACGCGGGCCGCGGCGCTCGACGTGAAGCAGCAGTTGCTGGCGATGGCCGCGGCGCAGCTGAAGACGAACGCCGACGACCTGGCCCTGAAGGACGGCGAGATCGTCTCCGCCGCCGACCCGTCGCGGAAGCTGGCGGTGACGGGCCTGACGGCGCTCAGGGGCCGCGGCCTCGTCGTCGGCGTCGGCTACCGGGGGCCGAACCCCGCCGGCAAGGTGACCTGCCCGTTCGGCGCGCACTTCGCCGAGGTCGAGGTGAACACGCGCACGGGCCAGGTGCGCATCCTGCGCTACCTGGCCGCCCAGGACAGCGGGCGGGCGATGAACGACCTGACGTTCGAGAACCAGACGCAGGGCGGGATCACGATGGGGGTCGGCCTGGCGCTGACCGAGGAGCGGATCCTCGACGGCAACCAGACCGGCAAGATGGTCAACCGCAACTGGCACGACTACCAGGTGCCGACGGCGATGGACGTTCCGGCCGAGCAGGTCGTCCTGCCGATCGACCTGCACGACCAGCAGGCCAACTCGGTCGGCGCCAAGGGGCTGGGCGAACCGGCCACCGTGCCGGCCGCCCCGGCCGTCGCCAACGCCATCTACCACGCGTGCGGCGTGCGGGCCGCCGAGACACCCGTTAACCCGAGGCGGCTGCTCAGCCTGCTGGCCGCGTCGAAGCAGAGGGGATGATCATGCTGCCGGCATTCACCTATGCCCGGGCCACGAGCGTGGCCGATGCCGTGCGCCGGCTGGCCGCGCCAGGAGCCAGGCTGCACGCGGGCGGCACCGACCTGCTGGGCTGCCTGCACGACGGCGTCTTCGCCGCCGGGACCGTGGTCAGCGTGAGCCGGATGAAGGAACTGCGCGGGATCGCGCCGATCGCGGGCGGCGGCCTGCGGATCGGGGCCCTGGCCACGCACGCCGAGATCGCCGCCGACAAGGGGATCGCCGCGTCCTACCGCGCGCTGGCCGAGGCGGCGACTTCGGTCGGCAGCCCGCAGCTGCGCAACCGGGGGACGATTGGCGGCAACCTGTGCCAGCGGCCGCGCTGCTGGTACTTCCGCGGCGAGTTCCACTGCCTGCGGAAGGGCGGCGACATGTGCTACGCGCTCGGCGGCGAGAACGAGAACCACGCCATCCTCGGCGGCGGCGCGTGCGTGGTCGTGCACCCGTCCGACACGGCGCCGGCCCTGGTCGCGCTCGGGGCGCGCGTCCGGATCGCCGGGCCGGGCGGGACCCGCGTCGTCCCGCTCGAGTCGTTCTTCGTCGGCCCCGACAAGACGGTCACGAAGGAGAACATCCTCGAGCGGAACGAGATCGTCACCGAGGTCCTGCTCCCGCCGGCCGAGCCCGGCCTGCGCAGCACGTACCGCAAGGTGCGGGCGCGCGGCGCCTGGGACTTCTCGCTGGCCGGCGTCGCGGTCGCGCTGCTCGCCAGGGACGGGCGGGTGGAGCGGGCGCGCGTGGCCTTCTCCGGCGTCGCGCCGGTGCCATGGCGGTCGCAGGAGGTCGAGCGGGCGATCACCGGCAAGGCGCTCACGCCCGACGTGGTCGGCGCGGCGGCCGAGGCCGGCGTGAAGGGGGCGCAGCCGCTCGAGAAGAACGGCTACAAGGTGCCGCTGCTGCGCGGCGTGATCGCCGAGACGCTGCTGTCGATGGCCTGACGAGGCGCCGGCCGGGAGGAGTGACGCGATGCCCGAGATCTCGACCGAACTGCTGTCCGCGTCCACGGTCGCCATCCGCGACTGCATGGGCGCCAGGGCGGGCGAGCGCGTGCTCGTCGTGAGCGACGAGCCGCTGCGCCGGATCGGCCTCGCGCTGCACCGCGCCGCCCGCGATCTCGGCCTCGACGTGCTGCTCGTCGAGATGCTGCCCCGGCAAAGCAACGGCGAGGAGCCGCCGCCCGAGGTCGCGGAGCTCATGCGGCAGTTCGACGTCGTCCTCTGCCCGACGTCGAAGTCGCTGACGCACACCGACTCGCGGCGCGCCGCCAGCGCCGCCGGGGCCCGCGTCGCCACGCTGCCCGGCGTGACCGAGGAGATCATGGTGCGGTGCATGAACGCCGACTACGAGGCGATCGCGGCCCGCACGCACCGCGTCTGCGACCGCCTCGAGCGGGCGAAGACGGCGCGCGTGACGGCGCCGGGCGGCACCGACATCACCATGCCCATCGCCGGGCGGCGCGCGCACGCCAGCTCGGGGCTGTTCCGGGAGAAGGGGCAGTGGGGCAACCTGCCGACGGGCGAGGCCTACCTCGCGCCGCTCGAAGGGCTGTCACAGGGCGTCGTGGTCGTGGACGGCTCGATGGCCGGCGTGGGCCTGCTGCGCCACCCGATCCGGATCGCCGTCGAGGCCGGCTACGCCACCGAGATCGCCGGCGGGCCCGATGCCGCGCGGCTCGTCGCCCTGCTCGAGCCGCACGGCCGCGACGCGCGCACGGTGGCCGAGTTCGGGATCGGCACCAACGACAAGGCCACGCTGACCGGCGTCATCCTCGAGGACGAGAAGGTGATGGGCACCGTGCACATCGCCTTCGGCGACAACAAGTCGATGGGAGGCACGGTGCGCGTCGCGAGCCACCTCGACGGCCTCGTGACGCGTCCGACCGTCTGGCTCGACGACGAGAAGGTGATGGAGGACGGGCGGCTGCTGATCGGTTGACGCGCCGATCGCCCTCCGCCATACTCGCCGGTGCCGGAGCTCGCGCGTCCGCGCGCACGCCAGCCCCCCGGCGGGGCGTCGGCGCGGGGACACGACCGGCAAGGAGGGCGCGTGGACGACGGCAAGCACCCCCGGGGCGCGGGCGACGGCCCGCCGCTCGACCAGCTCGATCGACTGCTCGAAGACCCGCAGGCCTGGCCGGGCCTCGATCCCGACCTGCTGCGCCACCTCCTCTTCTACGGCTGCCTCTCCTTCGGGGTCAACCCGGACGACGACGACGTCCCGCGCGTGATGCGCCTGGCGAAGATCGCCATCGGCCGCCTGCCTCCCGCCGTCCGGCGCGAGGTCGCGCTGCAGGTGGCGCGCGCCGTCGAGCGCCTGCACCGTGAGCACGGGGTGTGCGAGGGCGCCGGCTACACCAACGGCCTGCTGCCGTTCCTCGTGGAAGACCCCGACCCGTCGGTCGTCGCGGCCGCCGCCTGCGACATGGCCATCCTGCTGCCGCTCGAGAACGACGACCCGATGTCGGGGCCGCAGTACGTCCGGTCGCTGCTCGACGAGATCGACGCCGACGAGGCGAGGGCGGGCGTCGTGGCCGGCCTCCTCTCGCTGGGTGACGCCAGGGTCGAGCCCCTGGTCGGAGGGACGTGGCGCCTGCTCGGCGAGGAGGGGCGGCAGTCGCTCGCGCTGCTCATCCAGGCCGTGCACGGCCTGCACGTGCTGACCGTGCGGTTCCTGCTGGATTGGCTCGAGGGCGAGGCCGCCGACCCGGCGACGCCATCGTTTGGCATGGTCGCGGCCACCGTGGCGCGCGCGGGCGCCCACGCCGCCGATCACGGGATCGTCGAGGTGGCCAGGGCGTTTCCCGTCACGTCGGCGCCCGAAGGGCAGCCGTTCCGCGTGCTCCGGGAGTGGTCGCTCGAGGAATTCCTGCCGACGGTCCGCCCGCGGATGCGCCGCCTCCTCTCCGTGGCCAATCCCCCCGAACTGCTCGGCAGCGCGCTGCGCTACTGGAGCGTCGGGCCGGGGACCGGCAGATGAAGGAACTGCTCAGGCCGTTCGCGATCGTCCTGGCGGTGCCGCTGCTCGTGACCGCGCTGGGGATGCTGGGCCGCAGCGACTGGGAGTCGCGCTGGAACGCGTCGGTTGCGGCGCAGATGGCCCGGCAGGGCCTGCGGCCCGACCAGCGGTTCCTGGCGCAGTACTCGCTGGCCAACGTCTGCGCCGACCGGCGCATCGGTCCGCGGTTCGTGCCGTGCAGGACCTACAACCTGTTCTCGGCCGTGATCAGCGCGTCGGCGCTGGTCGGCGGCGTCGGCCTGGGCCTCTTAGGGGCGAACCTTTGGCTCGGGCGCGCCTGTCGCGAGCGGCGATGGCTCGAGCGGCTGTTCGGGCCGTCGCTCGTCTTCGTGGCCGGCGGCACGGCGGCGCTCGGCGCGGCGCACGGCCTGCTGGCCATCGCGGCGGTGGTCGTCGGCGCCATCGACCTGTCCGGAGAGTCGGTCGAGCAGGTGTCGGGTTCGCTCGTCGTCGTGGCGGCCGCCGCCTTCGTGGGCTGGGCGATCGCGATGGGCGCGGTGGCCTTCGACATGGTCCGCCGGCCCAAGATCTCCGTCGTGGGCGCCCGGCTGGACCCGGCCGGCCAGCCCCGGCTGGCCGACGTGGTCGGCGAGGTGGCGGCGTCGGTGGGGGCGAGCGCGCCCTCGAACCTCGTCGCCTGCCTCGTGCCGTGGCTCTTCGTGACCGAGATGGACGTCTCGTGCCTGGACGGCCGGCTGCGGGGCCGCACGCTGTGCCTGTCGCTGCCGCTGTGCCGCATCCTGTCGGTCGGCGAGTTCAAGGCGCTGCTGGCGCACGAACTGGCGCACTTCGCGCCGGCCGAGGAGGCGTTCTCGGCGCGCGTCCTGCCGGCCGTGGCCGGCGTGTCCCGCGGGATGCACGACCTGGCGGCCCGCTCGCGCGGCGTGCGGGCGGCCGTGTTCGCGCCGCCGCTGGCCCTCATGGGCGTGTTCATGGAGGCGGTCGGCCCCGGCGCGATTCCCGGCGACGAGCGCGAGAGGCTGGCGGACCAGGCGGCCGCGGCCTCGGCCGGGACCGGCGCGCTCGCCGCCGCGCTGGTGAAGCTGGCGGCCTTCGCGCCGGCCTGGCATGCCGTCGCCGTGATGATGCAGCACGCGGTGGGCGCGCGGACGCAGTTCGTCAATGCGGGCGCGCTGTTCCAGGAGATCGCGTCCGCCAACGCGGGCAGGGACCGCCTGGACGGGGCGGAGGCGCTCGCGCAGGGCCACCCGACCGATCGGCTCCCGGCGCTCGCGGCGCGGCTGGCCGCCATCCACGCGAGCGTGGGCGAGGTGGCGTCCGCCGCGCTGACCGTTCTTCCGGCGATGCCGGCCTCGATGCTGATCGAGGACGGCGAAGCCACCGAGCGCCGGCTGACCACCGCCGAACACTACCTGCTGGTCGAAACGGGCGGCGAGTTCCGCTCGGCCTGAAGCGCCGGGCCCGGGCCGGCGCGCAACCCCGAGGAGAGAACCATGTGGCGATCGTGCCTGCGAGTCGTGGTCGCGTCGGCGGCAGCCTGGCTGCTCGCGTCGGCGCCGCCGATGCCCGGGAGCGCGCTCCAAGCCGCGCCCGACGGGGCCGGCGAGGCGCTGTCGTTCGCCGAGCCGGGCATCTCGCCCGACGGGGCCGAGATCGCGTTCGCCTCGGGCGGCGACATCTGGACGGTTCCCTCGGGCGGGGGAGAGGCGCGGCTGCTCGTGTCGAACCCGGCTACCGAGTCCCGGCCGCTCTACTCGCCGGCGGGCGACGAGCTGGCCTTCGTCTCGACCCGCACCGGCAACGGTGACATCTACGTCCTCGCGCTGCGGACGGGCGGACTGCGGCGCCTGACCTTCGATGACGCCCCCGAGATGCTGGACGGCTGGTCGCGCGACGGGCGCTGGATCTACTTCTCGTCCTCGAGCCACGACATCGCGGGCATGAACGACATCTTCCGCGTGCCCGCGGCGGGAGGCACGCCGACGCCGGTCAGCGCGGATCGGTACGTCAACGAGTACTTCGCCGCGCCCGCCCCCGACGGCAGGAGGGTCGCCTTCACCGCGCGCGGCATCGTCTCGAGCCAGTGGTGGCGCAAGGGGCACAGCCACCTCGACGAGTCGGAGATCTGGCTGCTCGACGACGGGCCGACCGCGTCCTACCGCCGCGTGACCGGCGGCGGCGCGAAGCAGCTCTGGCCGATGTGGGCGGGCGACGGCCGCTCGCTGTTCTACGTGTCGGACCGCGGCGGCGCGCAGAACGTGTGGAAGCAGGAGCCGGGCGGGCCGGCCGCGCAGGTGACGCACTTCACCGACGGGCGCGTGTTGTGGCCCACGATCTCGATGGACGGCCGGACGGTCGCCTTCGAACGCGACTTCGGGATCTGGGTGCTCGACACGGCGGCCGGGCGGGCGTCCGAGGTCCGGATCACCCGCCGCGGAACGCCGGCGGGCCCGGCGGTCGAGCATCTCGCGCTGTCGAGCGGCCTCCAGGGGCTCGCGCTGTCGCCCGACGGCAAGAAGGCGGCCTTCGTCGTGCGCGGCGAGGTGTTTGCCGTGTCGGCGAAG
>JAJXZZ010000441.1 GCA_021779795.1 Acidobacteriota bacterium
CGGGCACCCCGGGGGCGATCGCGGCCGCGGGCGGCACCGTGCTGCCCACGACCATCCTGATGCTCGTGATGGTGGTGCTGTTCTTCGCCGTCAAGGACGCTCCCATCGTCCGGTCGATGCTCACGGCCGTCAGGCCCGTCGTCATCGGCCTGCTCATCTGGACGGCGTACGACATGGCGCGGTCGGTGTTCGGGGCGGGCAAGATCGGCTGGCTCCCGGCGCTGACCGCCCGCTGGGACGGCGTCCTGCTGGCGCTCGGCTCGTTCGCCCTCCTCACCTTCACGAGCGTCAACCCGGCGTGGGTGGTCCTCGGCGCCGCGGTGTTCGGCCTCCTCGTCTACCGGTAAGCGCGGCCGAATTCCTCGACCGCATCCACCATCGCGACGATGTTCTCCGGAGGGACGTCGTCCATGATCGTGTGGACCGACGAGACCAGGTACCCGCCGCCCGGCCCCATGATTTCGATCACGCGGCGCACTTCCTCCCGCACCTCGGCGGGCGTGCCCGACGGCAGCACGCGGTGCGTGTCGATCGCGCCGCAGAAGGAGAGGCGCGAGCCGTAGCGCCGCTTCAGCTCGGGCAGGTTGGCCATCCGCCCGGCCGAGGTCTGGACCGGGTTCAGGACGTCCACGCCGATCTCGACGAAATCCTCCACCAGGTCGAACACGTCCCCGTCGGTGTGGAAGAAGACGCGCGCCTTGGTGCGCTCGCGGATGAAGGCGATGTAGTCGGCGTGGATCGGCTTGAGGATCGACCGGTACATCGCCGGCGACATCAGCAGCCGGTCCTGCGTCCCGAGATCGTCGCCGATCTTGACGATGTCGAGGAGGTCGCCGCACTCGGCGAGGAAGCGGCCCATCAGCCGCTTGCAGAGCGACGCGATCCGCTCGAGCAGGGCGCGCGCGAACTCGGGCGCGAGCACCATGTTCATCAGGAACGTGTCCATCCCCTGCATGGCGAACGCCCGCTCGAGAGGGAAGAGCAGCCAGGGCGTCCCGATGACGGCGTACTGGTTCTGCTCGCGCAGCGTCTCGGCCTCGGCGCGGACGTGGGCGACGCGCGAGGGGTCGTCCATGTCGGGCCAGGGGTAGCGCTCGATGTCCTCGAGCGTCTTCGCGTCCTTCATCGGGTGGACGCCGGGGAACCACGAGCCGGGCGCGACCTCCACCTGCCCGGTGCCCCAGTCGTCGATGAACGGGTCGTGGGCGGCCCGGCCCTGGTTGCGCCGGTAGACGCCGGCAGGGTAGCGGTCGAGCACGCCGCGGGCATCGCTGCCGAGGCGCCGGAGCGTCTGCTCGTCGAGCGCGGCCGTGCCCAGCTCCGGCCAGTCGTAGATGTAGCGGTCGGGCGAGGTGACGCCGAGATGCGCCTTCAGCCGGCGGCAGGCGGCCATCTTGATGCCGGTGGTGTTGCTCGTGCCGATGACGATCGGCACGCGGTCCGGCTGCTCGTGGGCCAGGGCGGCGAGGACGCGGTCGCGCGGGGTCATGGGCCGGGGATCACTTCGAGGCGGTCGGGCCGGCGACCGGGAACGTGCCGTCGAGCCGCTTCAGCATCGCCTCGTAGCGGCGGTCCAGCTCCTCGACGGCGCGCGTCGCCTCGTCTTCTCCGATCTCGCCGGCGCGGCGCCGCATCTCGAGGCGCGCCCGCTCGTCCTCGTACCACCGGTCGGGGTCGAAGTTGTAGGTCATAATCGGCGGTCGGCTGTCGGCGGTCGGCTGTCGGCGGTCGGCGGTCGGCGGCGGTCGGCTGACGGCGGTCGGCTGTCGGCGGCCGACGGTCGGCCGACGGCCGACAGCCGACGGCCGACCGCCGAATCAGAATGGCGCGAACCCGCTCTTCTCCCAGAAGTCGCCGCGGATCGCGTCGGCGAGCGCCTGCAGCGCCTCCAGGTGCTGCTGCTCCCAGTCGGCGAGGAACTGATAGAAGCCGCGGATCTCGGCCTCGTCGGCGCTGCGGGCGGCGCCCGAGAAGTGGGCGACGGCGTTCTTCTCGAGCGTCATCCCGACCGACAGGGCGGCCATCTCGAACGCGGCCCCCTCGGCCTGCTCGCGGAAGCGGCTCGTGAACATCTTGTCCGAGAACGCGCGCATGTCGGGCACGATGATGCCCATCGAGAAGGCTTCGACCCCCTTGTCGTTGAAGTTCTTGAGGACGGTGCGCAGGAACGCCTGGTGCTGCACTTCGTCCTGCGCGAGCTTGCCGAACAGGTCCTGCACGGCGGGCTTGTCGGCGCGGTCGGCGGTCATCGAGTAGAACGTGTAGCCGTCCACCTCGATCTGATACGCCTTCCGCAGGATGTCGAGAACGATCTCAGGAGCGGTCATCGATGAGGCCTCCAGTGTCTGGTGAACATGATACCTGAACCGACTGTCGGCGGTCGGCCGGCGGCTCAGGCGCCCTGAGCCCTGAGCCTTGAGCCCTTGGGGCCCCCGCCCTCTGTCTTGACAGCCCCTCCCCGCCGAGCGAGACTAGAGTGCCCTGTCTCCGTGCCCCTGCCACGCGCCGCGGCGAGTCTCCCGGAGTCTTTCTCCGAACGGTCAGCCGGCTCCCCCGGGGAGGCTGGTCGCCAGGGCCGCGTCGGGGGTATTCACCAGACTTATCGTGGCATTAGACGGGCCTCGACCATCGCGCGCGCCGCGCCGCCGCCGGTCGCGCCACTGACGAACGGATCGGTGCCATGCCGCCAGTGACCTCCATCACGCAAGTCCGCGCCCTGGCCCGGCAGGGCTCGCCGCGCACGATCGCGGTGGCCTGCCCGCACGACGAGGACGTGCTGCTGTCGCTCGAGCGGGCGGCGTCGGCCGGGCTGGTCCGGCCGCTGCTCGTCGGCCGGCCGTCACGGCGGAAGTGGAC
>JAJXZZ010000442.1 GCA_021779795.1 Acidobacteriota bacterium
GACAAGGCGGCCGCGGCCAACGGCCTGAAGGTGCAGGAGTCGGGCTTCTTCACGCGTGACGAGCCGATCCTCGGCCTCGGCCCCGCGCCGCAGGCGACGGCCGAAGCCTTCTCGCTCAACGTCGGCCAGGTGAGCGGCGCGATCCAGACCTCGCGCGGCTACGTCTTCCTGACGCCGGTCGCCACCGAGGCGCCGCGCCTGCCCACGCTCGACGAGGTCAAGGAGCGCGTCAGGGAGGACCTGACCAAGGAGAAAGCCAAGGCCATCGCGCGCGACAAGGCGCTGGCCTTCATCGCCTCGCTGAAGGGCTCGACCGACCTGGCGAAGGGCGCCAAGGCCGCCGGCGTCGAGGTCAAGACGACCGACCTCATCGCGCGCGGCGCGCCGCTGCCCGAAATTGGCGCGAGCCCGCAGGTGGACAACGTGGCGTTCGCGCTGCCGGCCGACACGCTGAGCGGCCCCATCACCACCGACAACGCCGTCGTCGTCGTCAAGGTGCTGGAGCACCGGCAGCCGACGCCGGCCGAGATCGCCGCGGGGCAGGACCAGCTCCGCACCGAGATGCTCAACGCGCGCCGGGATCGCTTCTTTGCCGCCTACATGCAGAAGGTCAAGGCGAAGATGAAGATCGACGTGAACGCGGAGAACCTGCAGAAGGTGGCGGGACAGTAGGAACCAGGGGTCGGAGCGGTTTTCGGGAAAACCGCTCCGCCCCCTGCGCCGCCCCTGCGCCGTCATTGCAGCGCGAACGGCATCAGCGCCAGCACTTCGCCCCGCTTGTAGAGCGTCCACGGCGCGGTGAGCTGCCCCACGGCCCGCCGCCCGTTCGGCCCCAGGAACGCCGTCACGCCCATTTGCTCGCCAGACCCGCCGAACTGCGACGCGAGAATCTCGTACAGCGACTTGCGCGAGGGATAGACCACGACCTCGACGTCGTTGCCGGGCAGCTTGGCCTTCCGGCGCACCAGCTCCAGCGCGCGCTGCAAGCCGCCCAGTTCGTCCACCAGGCCGTTCTGCCGCGCCTGGCGCCCGGTCCACACGCGGCCCTGCGCGATCTCGTCCACGCGCTCGGGCGTCATGTGGCGCGAGGCCGCCACGCGCTCGACGAACTGGTCGTAGAACGCCTGGAGCTGCTCGCCCATCTTCGCCCGCTCCGCGTCGGTGTAGGGCCGCACGGGCGAGTTCATGTCGGCGTGCGCCCCCTTGCTCACCCCTTCGATGTTGATCCCGAGCTTGCCGTAGACGCCGCCGGTGACGATCTTCCCGCCGAAGATCCCGATCGAGCCGGTGAGCGTGCCCGGCTCGGCCACGATCTCGGGCGCGGCCATCGCCATGTAGTAGCCGCCCGAGGCCGCCAGGTCCGACATCGACACGACGAACGGCCGGTTGGGATGCGCCTCGCGCATCAGCACCAGCTCGCGCCAGAGGGCGTCCGAGGCGGCGGCCGAGCCGCCGGGGCTGTCGATGCGGAGCACGACGCCCTTGATGTCGTCGGCCTCGCGGACCTTGCGGATCGAGTCGATGAGCGTGTCGGAGCCGAGCACGGCGCCGTTGAGCGGGTCGTAGCCGCTGCGGCCCGACACGATCGAGCCCGAGGCGTAGATCACCGCCACGCGCGCCCCCCGCCCGACGCCGAGCGAGCCCGGGCTCACCCGGTCGTAGTCGTCGAGGGCCACGGTCTTGCCGCGCCCGTAGGGAATCTTCGCCTTCTCGCCGAGCTGGTCCTCGTAGGCGACGTCGTCCACGAGGCCGACGCGCAGCGCGTCCTCGGGCAGGAACGGCCCCTCGTCGATGAGCGTCTGCACGTCCGCCTCGCTCTTCTTGCGGCCGTCGGCCACCGCCTTGACCAGCTGGTCGTAGGCGTCGTCGTTGAGCGACTCGGCCATCTCGCGGTGCGCCTTGGTGAAGGTCTTCTCGGTCAGCTGGTTCGACGCCGTCTTGTAGGCGCCGATGTGCAGCAGGTCGGGATAGGCGCCGATCTTGTCGAGCGTGCCGCGCAGGAACATCTCGTAGCTGGCCTTGCCGGTCAGGTCGAGCGGGCTCGAGGGCAGCAGGTAGACGAAGTCGCAGGCCGTCGCCAGGTAGTACTCGGTCTCGCCGCCCTCCTCGAGGTAGGCCACCGCGATCTTGCCCGAGCGCCTGAAGTCGAGGATCGCGTCGCGCAACTCCTGGATCCTGGCGATGTAAGGGGACGAGAGGTTCGTCGGCCTCAGGAGGATGGCGCTGATGCGGCGGTCCACCTTGGCCTTGCGGATGTTCTCGACGAGCATCCGGACGCTGTGGGCCCGGCGCACCGGCAGGTACTGCGAGATGGCGTCGTCGGGCCCGCCCTCGACCGGGTCGCCGTCGATGCGCAGGACGAGCGTCGCGTGCGAGGGCACGGACGGCTCGGCGCCGACGACCAGCCAGATGGCGAGCAGGCCTCCGAACGAGACGAGGCAGGCGAAGATAACGAGGGCGATGACGATCCCGACACCGCGTCGCATGGCCACAACGGACCTCCGGGCTTGACGGGCTTCCTGGTGCGGGCACCCGGCTCCCGGCCGGCCCGCCGTGCGAGTATAGCGCAGGGAGGGGAAACGGGGACGGAATGGACGAAGCAGTGGCTAGTCGCTGGTGGCTAGTCCGCCACGCGTGCCACGGCCGACCAGCTTGCCCGACGTAGCTCGACATGACCGCCGAAGCCACGTGGTGGCGCTGGCGGAAGAGCGAAGGCGGCCCGACCGCCGACGTTGGTCGCCGGTCGTGAGGCGCCGGTCGTGAGGCGCCGGTCGTGAGGCGCCGGTCGTGAGGCGCCGGTCGTGAGGCGCCGGTCGTGAGGCGCCGGTCGTGAGGCGCCGGTCGGGAGGCG
>JAJXZZ010000443.1 GCA_021779795.1 Acidobacteriota bacterium
GCTCCGCCGCACAGGGGGACGCCGACGCGATGTACCAACTCGGCCTGGGTTACCTGACGGGCAAGGCGGTGCCGGAAGACGTGGTCGAGGCGTTCATGTGGATGCACCCGGCCGCGGTGCCGGGCGGATACGCCAGGGGCGGCGCCCGTCATTTGCGGGCCGCCGCCCCTGTTGAACGCCGCCGTTGCCGAACGCCGCCGCGAGTTACTGCGCCGGTTGGAGGTCGCCGTGATAGGTGACCGTCTGGCCCGGCGGAATCAGCACGTTGAAGTTGAGCGGCTTGTAACCCGGCGTGCGGATCTCCATGTGGTACTGACCCGGCCGCAGGTGGAGTTCCTGGAACCACCCGTTGAAGTCGCTCACCGTGCCCACGTAACCTCCATTGGCAAACACCTCTTCCCGCTTCGCGTCCGGCCCCGCGATCTTGAGTTTCAGGCCGCTCGACGCGCGGGCGTAAGTGTAGCCGTATCCGGGTCCGTACCACGCAGGCCCCCAGCCATAGCCGCCCCAGTACGGGTCACCGAATCCGCCGCCGATGAACACGTGGCCACCCTCGAAGCCCTCGTGCTCCTCGCCTTCTTCGCCTCCGCCTCTGAACCCGTGATCGTCGACCAGCGTCACCATGGGCGGCTCGCGCCGCGGCCTGTGACGCATCGCCAACTGCAGCACCATGGGCGGCTCGCGCCGCGGCCTGTGACGCATCGCCAACTGCAGCGCCATGGGCGGCTCGCGCCGCGGCCTGTGGCGCATCGCCAACTGCAGCGCCATGGGCGGCTCGCGCCGCGGCCTGTGGCGCATCGCCGACTGCATGTAGGGTATCGAGGCCGCGCCCAACGACCGGGCGGCGCCAGGTGCCGCGGGTGGCGCGTACGCAGCCGCCGCAAGAGCCGGCGCAGCCAACGCCAAAGCCGAGACGGTCAGCGTCCCGGTGAACAGGATCGATAACCGATTCATACGACCTCCTTTGAGCCGCTCGACGTCGCCAGCTGGACCCCGTGGCAGAAACCGAAGCCGCTGCCACCGGGACCGGTCGGCAGCCGTCCAAACTCACTGACCGATACTGCAACTCCCCTGCCAGGAACAGGCGAGACAAATCCGCCTGTTTTTGTCGTCAATAGGGCCAGCTCGGCTTCTGAAACCCGGCCGTTACGGGCCGGCACCGTCCACGCCGGGGGACCAGGCGGTCTTCTGGAACGGCATGGTGTCGCCGGCCTCCTCATCCACGAGACCGGCAGGACGCGAGCGGCCGGGCGTGGCCCGTGCGGCCGGCTCCACGGCAGAGATGGCAGGCCGCGAGGCCAACATGCCGTTGCTCGCGCGATTCCGAAGCGCCTACCATGGGATCATGGGTTCTTGGCCGCACCGGCCAGGCGCGCGGCCGGCGCTGCCGTCCGCGAAGGACACGCTCGCGCGGCGCATCCTCGGGAGCGCCGCGCTCGGGCTGCTCGTGGCGCTCGCCAACTTCGCCCTCGATCGGGCGCTCGACCGGATGGGGATCCCGCGCGCCACGACGGTGCTGAACGACTTCGCCATCGGCGCCGCCGCGGCCGTGCTGGCCTACATCTGGGTCTCGCGCCAGGCCGCGCGCCACGCCGCCGCGCTGGACGAGGAGGTCCGCCTGCAGGCGGCGCTCGACGTCGAGCGCAAGCGCATCGCCCTCGAACTGCACGACACGGTCGGCCAGACGCACGCGGCCGCCGTCCTGCACCTCGAGTGCGCCAGCGACGCGCTCGACGGGCACGCCGCCGCGCGCGACGACGTCCGCAAGGCGCTGCGGCTGGTGCGCGCGAGCACGACCGAGGTGCGGTGCGCGCTGTGGGACCTCTATCCCGAGGAGCTGCAGAAGGTCCACCTGACCGGCGCCATCGAGTCGATGGCCGACGGGCTGCTGGCCGGCGCCGGCCTCAGCGTCCGCTACTCGTTCGACGGCGCGATCCGGCGCCTCCCGCCCGAGACGGAGAAGGCGCTGCTCCGGATCATCCAGGAGGCGCTGGCCAACGTCCTCAAGCACGCGCAGGCCAGCGAAGTGCGGATCGACCTCCGCTTCGACGCGGACCACGCGCGCCTCTCGGTGCGAGACGACGGCCGAGGGTTCGAGGCCGAGCGCGAGGCCGGCAGCCTCGGCCTCACGTCGATGCGCAACCGCGCGCAGGCCCTCGGCGGCGAGTGGGCGATCTCGAGCCGCCCCGGTGGCGGCACCGAGGTGCGCGCGGCGATCCCGATTCCGCGGCCCGCCGGGTGAGAGACGACGATGGCCGAGCCTCGCCCGATTCGCGTGCTCATCGCCGACGATCACTCGATCGTCCGCGACGGCCTGTCGGCCGTGATCGGCCGCGAGGCCGACCTGACCGTCGTCGCCGCGGCCCGCAGCTGGCCCGAGGCCGTCGATCTCGCCTGCCGGACGCTGCCCGACGTCGCGGTGCTCGACCTCCACATGCCGGGCCTGGAGGCCTCGGCCGGGATCGCGCGGCTCCGCGAGGGGTGCCCCGCGGTCCGCCTCGTCGTGTTCTCCGCGTTCGCCACCGACGAGGACGTTCACGAGGCCCTGCGCGCCGGGGCCCTCGGCTTCGTGCCGAAGGGGGATTCCGGGCGCGAGGACCTGCTGGCCTGCATCCGTGCCGCCGCGGGCGGCGAGGCGTGGATCCACCCGATCGCCGCCAGGCGGCTGGCGGAGCGGTTGGCCGCCCCCAGCCTGACGCCGCGCGAGACCGAGGTGCTCCGGCTCGTGGCCGAAGGCAAGTCGAACAAGGAAATCGGCAGCGCCCTCGACGTGGCCGAGGGGACCGTGAAGGTCCACGTCAACCACATCCTGGGCAAGCTCGGCGTCGCCGGCCGCGTCGAGGCGA
>JAJXZZ010000444.1 GCA_021779795.1 Acidobacteriota bacterium
CGAGATCCGCTGGCAGCTACTCCGCTGCCCGTCATCCGACCGTGATCCGCTGACCGCAGACCGGTGACAAGCTACAATCTCCGCATGGCTGTCCTCGAACTTCCCGGCGGGGCCGCGCTGTCACGTTTTCGTCTCGACAAGCTCAACGCCCGGATCCGCGAGGCCGGCGCGTCGGCCGTCGTCGCGTCGGCTCGCCACTGGCATTTCGTCGAGGTCAGCCGCGAGCCCGACGCCCGCGAGCGGGACGTCCTCGATCGCCTGCTGACGTACGGGCCGCCGGTCGAAGACGCCGCCGAGGCGGGGCCCGCGTCCGTGCTCGTCACGCCGCGCCCCGGCACGATCTCCCCCTGGTCGTCGAAAGCCACCGACATCGCGCGGCTCTGCAACCTCGACTTCGTGCGCCGGATCGAGCGGGGCACGGTGTTCCACGTCGCGCCCGACGGCCACGTCGCCCCGGACATGGCGCGCCTCCTGCCGCTGCTCCACGACCGGATGACCGAGGCCGTGCTGCCGTCGATGGCGTCGGCGGCCGACCTCTTCCGCCACGTGGCGCCGAAGCCGATGACCGACGTGGACGTGCTCGGCGGCGGCGCCGCCGCCATCGAGGAGGCGAACCGGCGGTTCGGCCTCGCCCTCTCGCCCGACGAGATCGAGTACCTCGTGGCCTACTTCCTGCGCGCGGGCCGCAACCCGACCGACGTCGAGCTGACGATGTTCGCGCAGGCGAACTCCGAGCACTGCCGGCACAAGATCTTCAACGCGTCGTGGGTGATCGACGGCAGGCCCGAGGCCGAGTCGCTGTTCGGCATGATCCGCCGGACGCACCAGGCCAACCCGCAGGGCACCGTCTCGGCGTACTCCGACAACGCCGCCGTGATGGAGGGGCGCGAGGTGCGCCGCTTCTTCGCCGACCCGATCGGCCGCCGCTACGCCTACCGCGCCGGCCCGACGCACACGCTGATGAAGGTGGAGACGCACAACCACCCCACGGCGATCTCCCCCTTTCCCGGCGCGGCGACCGGATCGGGCGGCGAGATCCGCGACGAGGGGGCGACGGGCCGCGGGTCGAAGCCCAAGGCGGGATTGTGCGGCTTCTCGGTGTCCAACCTCCGCATCCCCGGGTTCGTGAGGCCGTGGGAAGGGCCCGAGGCCAGGCCCGACCGGATCGCGTCGCCGCTCTCCATCATGATCGAGGGGCCGATCGGCGCCGCCTCGTTCAACAACGAGTTCGGGCGGCCCAACCTCGCCGGCTACTTCCGCGCCTACGAGCAGGAGGTCGGCGGCACGGTGCGCGGCTACCACAAGCCGATCATGCTCGCCGGCGGCCTGGGCAACATCGAGGCCGGGCACGCCCACAAGGCCGACGTGCCCGCCGGGTCCCTCCTCATCCAGATCGGCGGCCCCGCGATGCTCATCGGGATGGGCGGCGGTTCGGCCTCGTCGATGACGACCGGGTCGAACACCGCCGATCTCGACTTCGACTCGGTCCAGCGCGGCAACGCCGAGATCCAGCGCCGCGCCCAGGAGGTCATCGACCGCTGCTGGGCCCTCGGCGAGGCGAACCCGATCCTCTCGATCCACGACGTCGGCGCCGGCGGCCTGTCGAACGCGCTGCCCGAGATCGTCCACGGCTCGCGCCGCGGCGGCCGCATCGACCTGCGCGCCGCGCCGAACGAGGAGCCGGGCATGACGCCGCGCGAGGTCTGGTGCAACGAGGCGCAGGAGCGCTACGTGCTCGCCATCGCGCCGGACGCGCTCGGCCTCTTCCGCGAGATCTGCGAGCGCGAGCGCTGCCCCTTCGCCGTCGTCGGCGAGGCGACGGCGGACGAGCGCCTCGAGGTGCGCGACCCGCTCTTCGGCAACACGCCGGTGGACATGGACCTGCCGGCGCTCTTCGGCAAGCCGCCCCGGATGACGCGGAACGCGTCGCGCGCCGGCCGCGTCCTCCCGCCGTTCTCGTTCGACGGCATCGACCTGCGCGACGCGGTGGAGCGGGTGCTGCGCGCGCCCGCGGTGGCCGACAAGACGTTTCTCGTCACGATCGGCGACCGGACCGTCGGCGGCCTCTGCTCGCGCGACCAGATGGTCGGCCCGTGGCAGGTGCCGGTGGCCGACTGCGCCACGACGCTGCTCGGCTTCGAGGAGTACGCGGGCGAGGCGTTCGCGGTCGGCGAGCGGACGCCGATTGCCGCCGTGGACGCCCCGGCGTCGGGCCGGATGGCCGTCGGCGAGGCGCTCACCAACCTCGCCGCGGCGCCGGTGCGCGACCTCTCGCTCGTCAAGCTGTCGGCCAACTGGATGGCGGCGGCCGGGGCGCCTGGCGAGGACGCCGCCCTCTTCGACACGGTGAAGGCGGTCGCGCTCGACCTCTGCCCGCAGCTCGGCGTCAGCATCCCGGTGGGCAAGGACTCGATGTCGATGCGGACGGCCTGGACCGAGGGCGGCGCCTCGCGCGAGGTCGTCAGCCCGGTCTCGCTCGTCGTCTCGGCCTTCGCGCCGTGCGACGACGTCCGGCAGGCGCTGACGCCCGAACTGCGCCGCGACTGCGGCCCGACGGTGCTGGTGCTCGCCGATCTCGCCCCGGGCCGCGCGCGGCTCGGCGGATCGGTGCTGGCCCAGGTGTACGGCCAGGCCTGCGCCGGCGCGCCCGACGTGGACGACCCGGACGCGATTGCCGGCCTCTTCGCCGCCATGGCCGAGCTCTCGCGGTCGGGCCTCGCGCTGGCGTACCACGACCGCTCGGACGGCGGCCTGTTCGTCGCGCTCTGCGAGATGGCGTTCGCCGGCCGCTGCGGCATCTCGGTGGAACTGCGCGCGACGCTGGCCGAACGG
>JAJXZZ010000046.1 GCA_021779795.1 Acidobacteriota bacterium
GGGCCGGCGGGGCGAGGCGGCGCCGCGGGGAGGCGGGCGATGAAACTCGCGGAAGTCAGCGTCCGGCGACCGGTGTTCGCCGTGATGATGAGCGCGGCGCTGGTCGTGCTCGGCTGGTCCTCGTACCGGACGCTCGGCCTCGACCTGATGCCGAAGACCGACTACCCGACGGTCACCGTCGGCGCGTCGCTGCCCGGGGCGAGCGCCGAGGAGATCGAGACGACGGTGACCAAGCCGATCGAGGCGGCCGTCAACACGATCAACGGCATCGACGAGCTGCGGTGCAGCTCGAGCCAGGGGTACGCGCGCTGCTCGATCTCGTTCGTCCTCGAGCGCGACATCGAGGCGGCCACGCAGGACGTCCGCGACAAGGTCGCGGGCATTCACTTCCCGCGCGACACGCAGCCGCCCACCGTCACCAAGATCGACCCGGACTCGGCGCCGGTCCTGACGCTCGTGGTGTTCGCGCCGCGCGCGCCGAAGGAGCTGACGCAGATCGCCGACAAGCAGATCAAGCAGGTGCTCGAGACGGTGCAGGACGTCGGCGAGGTGAGCCTGATGGGGCATCGCCAGCGCGAGATCTCGGTCCGGCTGGACCCGACGCGCCTCACCGCCTACGGCCTGACGACGGCCGAGGTGTTCAACGCCGTGGCCCGGCAGAACGTCGAGACGCCGGGCGGCAGCTTCATCTCGGGGCCGGCCGAGATCGCGATGCGCACGATGGGCCGGCTGCGCGACGTGCGCGACTTCGACGCGATCGTCCTCGCGTACAGCGCGGGGTCGGTGGTCCGGCTGAGCGACGTCGCGCGCGTCACCGACTCGAACGAGGAGGTCCGGAGCCAGACGCGGCTGTGGGACGCGTCGATGGGGCCGGACGCGCCGGGCGTCAACGCCATCTCGCTCTTCATCCGGAAGCAGTCGGGCACCAACACCGTCGCGGTCGTGGACCGGGTGCTGGCGCGCCTGGATCAGATCAAGGCGACGCTCCCCTCCGACATCGACATCCGGCCGACGCGCGACCAGTCGCGGTTCATCCGGAAGTCGTTCGAGGAGATCCAGCTCCACCTGCTGCTGGGCGGCCTGCTGGCCGCGCTGGTCGTCTTCCTGTTCATCCGGAACCTGCGCGTCACCGTCATCGCCGCCCTCGCGATCCCGACCTCCATCATCGGCACGTTCACGGTGATGAAGGCGCTCGGCTTCACGCTCAACAACATGACGATGCTCTCGCTCTCGCTGGCGACCGGCATCGTCATCGACGACGCGATCGTGGTGCTGGAGAACATCTTCCGGTACATCGAGGAGAAGGGGGCGACGCCGAAGGAGGCGGCCGTCAAGGCGACCGGCGAGATCGGCCTGGCCGTGATGGCCACGACGCTGTCGCTGGTGGTCATCTTCCTGCCGGTGGCGTTCATGACCGGCCAGGTGGGCCGGTACTTCTACAGCTTCGGCATCTCGTCGGCCACGGCGATCCTGCTGTCGATGTTCGTGTCGTTCACGCTGACGCCGGCGCTGTGCGCCTACTGGCTGCGCGCGTCGGACGCCCGGCAGGGGCACCACACGCAGACCAAGGCGCGCGGCGCCTACGCGTGGATGGACCGGCAGTACGGCCGGATGCTCGAGTGGTCGATGGCGCACCGCGGCCTGATGCTGGCCATCGCGGGCGGCGTCACGCTGTCGGCGGTGCTGCTGTATCCCTACGTCGGCAAGGAGCTGGTTCCGGACGACGACCAGAGCGAGTTCAGCGCGAACCTGCGGCTGCCGAGGGGAACGAGCTTCGCCCGGACGCTGGAGTACGTCACGCCGATCGAAGGGGAGCTGCGCCGGGCGCTCGGCGGCAACCTCGACGCCCTGCTGGTGTCGGTCCAGAACGGCAGCGCGAACTACTCGGTGCAGCTGAAGCCGATCGAGGAGCGCCGGGCGACGCAGCTCCAGCTGATGCAGGCGGCTCGGCGCGTGCTCGGCAAGTACCGCAACGCGCGCACCAGCGTGTCGGGCGGCACCGACATCTCGGGCGCCTCGAGCGCGGGCGGCCGCGGCGGCGGCGGCAGCACCAACCGCCTCACGATGATCCTCCAGGGGGCCGACATCGAGGAACTGCAGAAGCTCGCCTACGCCGGCGACGACATGAAGGGGACGATCCAGCAGCCGGGCGCGTCGTCGCTGCTGGCGAAGATCCGCGAGATCGACGGCGTCACCGACGCGGACTCGAGCTTCGACCCGACGCAGCCGGAGCTGCGCATCAACATCGACCGCCAGCGCGCCGCCGACATCGGCGTGCCCCTCGATTCGCTGTCCTCGACGATGCGGACGCTGGTCGGCGGCGAGGAGGTGTCGAAGTTCAAGGACGGCGACGAGCAGTACTCGGTCCAGCTGCGGCTCGACGACCAGTTCCGCAACGACCCGCGGACGATGGGCGACCTGTTCGTCCCGGCGAGCGGCGGCCGCCTGGCGCGCGTCAGCGACGTCGCCAGCCTGACGCTCGACAACGCCCCGGCGTCGATCGACCGGTACAACCGGATGCGCCAGATCTCGGTCAACGCGAACCTCGACCGCCTGAAGATCACGCTCGGCGACGCCATCGCGAAGGCGCGCGAGAAGGTGGGCGAGCTGAACCTGAAGGCCGGCTACCAGGTGACCTTCGGCGGCAGCGCCAAGACGCTCAGCGAGGCGGGCAGCGACTTCGTCCTCGCCATCATCCTGTCGGTGCTGTTCATCTACATGGTGCTGGCCTCGCAGTTCAACAGCTTCATCCACCCGCTGACGATCATGACGGCGCTGCCGCTCAGCCTGCCGGCCGGCCTGCTGGCGCTGATGGCCTTCGGGATGACCGTCAACGTCTACAGCGCCATCGGCCTGATGATGCTGTTCGGGATCGTCAAGAAGAACTCGATCCTGCAGGTGGACTACACCAACACGCTCCGCGCCCAGGGGCTCGACCGCCACCGGGCGATCATCGAGGCGAACCACGTGCGGCTGCGGCCGATCCTGATGACGACGATCGCGATCGTCGCCGGGATGCTGCCGATCGCCTTCGGCCGCGGCGCCGGGTCGGGCTCGCGCGCGTCGATGGCGGTCACCATCATCGGCGGGCAGATGCTGTGCCTGCTGCTGACGCTGCTGGTGACGCCGGTGGTCTACTCGTACTTCGACGGGCTGCGCGAGGCGAAGATCAGCGACCTCGCGGTGAAGCTGTGGGCGAAGGCCGCCAGGCGTCAGCCGCCGGCGCCCGCGCCGGCCGCCCCCGAGCCGCAGGAACTCTGAAGGCGGTCCAGGTAATCCTCGAAGTCGCGGACCGCCAGGTCCGCGCCCACCGCGGGCGCCAGGAAGACGTCGGGCGGGAAGCTGTTGCAGATGGCCACCGTGCGCATCCCCGCCGCGCGCGCGGCCACGACGCCGATCGGCGCGTCCTCGAACGCGACGCACGCGGCCGGCGGCACGCCGAGCCGGTCGGCGGCGGCCAGGAACACGTCGGGGAACGGCTTGCCGCGCGCCACCTGGTCGCTGCGGACGACGGCCGCGAAGCGCGCGGTGAGATCGAGCTGCTCGAGCGTGTGACGCACGTTCTCCGGCGGCGCCGACGTGGCCACGGCCGCCGGGATCCCCGCCCTGTCCAGGCGGTCGAGCAGCGTCATCAACCCCCGGACCGGCACCAGCCGCCCGGCCGACAGCTCCCGGTAGAGCGCCTCCTTCTCGGCCGCGAACGCCGCCTGCTCCTGGTCGGTCAGGTCCCGCCCGAAGAGATCGGGAAAGATGTCGCGGTTGCGCCGCCCGTCGAGCCGCTTGCGGTCCTCGATCGTCAGCGGCGCCAGGCCGTGCCGGGCGACGAAGACGGCAAACGCCTCCATGTGCACCGCCATGTTGTCCACGACCGTGCCGTCGAGGTCGAAGATCGCGCCGCGCACTGTCCGTACTGTCGGGATGGTCATGCCGTCCGCTTCCGCCGTTCCGCCTGGTAGACCTTCGAGGGCAGGGGGTGATCGAGCCGGGGTTCCAGGAACGCCGAGGCCGAGACCAGCGCCTGGAGGTTCACGCCGGTCGCGAGGCCGAGGCCGTCGAGCAGGTAGACCAGGTCCTCGGTGGCCAGGTTGCCCGCCGCGCCGGGGGCGAACGGGCAGCCGCCGAGGCCGCCGGCCGACGCGTCGAAGGTGGTGATGCCGAGCGACAGCGCCATCAGCACATTCGCCAGGCCGGTGCCGCGCGTGTCGTGGAAATGCAGCGCCGTCGCGCCAACGGGCACGGCGTGCCGCGTCTGCTCGAGCAGCGAGCGCACCTGCCCGGGGTGCGCGATGCCGATCGTGTCGCTCAGGACGACTTCGTACGCGCCCATCGCAAGCAGGCGGTCGGCCAGGCCGACCACGCGCGCCTCGGGCACCTCGCCCTCGTAGGGGCAGCCGAAGCAGGTGGAGAGGTAGCCGCGCACGCGGACGCCCGCCGCGAGGGCCGCCCGCGCCACCTCGCCGTAGATCGCCAGCGACTCGTCGATCCCCCGGTTGATGTTGTGGCGGCTGAACGTCTCGGAGGCGGCGGCGAAGATCGCAACCTCGGGGACGCCTGCCGCCAGCGCGCGCTCGAGCCCCTCGAGGTTGGGCACGAGCGCCGAGAAGGTGACGCCGGGGCGGCGGGGCAGGCCGCGCACCACCGCGTCGGCGTCGGCCATCTGCGGCACCCGGCGCGGGCTGACGAACGCGCCCACCTCGATCGCGCGCAGGCCGGCATCCGCGAGGCGGGCGACAAACGCGATCTTGTCCCCGGTGGACACCGCGGCGCGCTCGTTCTGCAGGCCGTCCCGCGGGCCGACCTCGACGATGCGAACCGCGGTGCCGGCCGGCGGGAGGCCGGTCATTCCAGCTCCACGAGGGGCACGCCCGGCTGGACCAGCTCGCCAACCTTGCACGACACGCTGCCGACGACGCCGTCGCGCGGCGCGCGCACCGGCAGCTCCATCTTCATCGCCTCGAGCTTCAGCAGGATGTCGCCCTTGGCGACCTGGCTGCCGGGCTCGACCATGACCGCGGTGACCTTGGCGGGCATGGGCGCAACGATGGCGTCGGCCGCCGATCGGCCGCCGCGCGCGCGCCGTCCCGACCCGTCGCCGACCGTGAGCTCGTACACCTCGCCGTCCACGAACACCTGCCGCGCGTCGCCCGCGGCGTGGACGACGACCCGGCGCCAGCGCTCGCCGTCGCGCACGCGGAGCACGCCCTGGCCGTCTGCCGCCACGGTCACCGGCGCCTCGTCGTCCACGTGCGCCTCTCCGGCAGGCGACAGCGTCACCTTGTGCTCGATCTCGCCGTGCCTCACGGTGAACGCGCCGGTTCGCATCTGGTCACGCTCCTGTGGACCTGCACAGGCATCGGCGCGGTCTTCCGCTCCGACGCCAAGGTCCCTTCCTACTTCCTACTTCCTACTTCCTACTTCGTACTTCGTACTTCGTACTTCTTACTTGTTCCTCCACCCCCTCAGCCGCTCCCACGGGTCGGGCGCCGAGGGGGCCGCTGTCTGCCTGCCGGCGACCGCCGGCTCGAAGGCGGCCGCGGCGGCCAGCGCGGCCCGAAGGCCGGGGCCCGTCGGGGATTCGCACAGCGCCTGTCCCTCGCCGTCGAGGAACGACGTGTCGATCCCGCCCTCGCCGAACCGCGGGTGCTCGAGCACCCTGATGAGGAACGGCACGTTGGTCCGGATGCCGAGGACGACGAACTCGCGCAGCGCCGCGATCAGCCGCTGGCGGGCGGCCTCGCGCGTCTCGGCCGACGAGATCAGCTTGGCCAGCAGCGGGTCGTAGTGGACGCTGACCTCGTCCCCCTCGGCCGCGCCGCCGTCCACGCGGATGCCCGGCCCGCGCGGCTCGCGGTAGACGGCCAGCGTGCCGGCCTGCGGCAGGAAGCCGCTGCCGGGATCCTCGGCGTAGATGCGGCACTCGATGGCGTGTCCGCGCTGGGCCAGCTCGGACTGGCGCCACGGGACCTCTCCGCCCGCGGCCACCTCGAGCTGGGCGCGCACCAGGTCCACGCCCGTCACGGCCTCGGTGACCGGGTGCTCGACCTGCAGCCGCGTGTTCATCTCGAGGAAGTAGAACCGGGCGTCCGCCCCGCTTCCTTCGACGAGGAACTCGATCGTCCCGGCGTTCCGGTAGCCCATGTGGCGCGCCAGCGAGGTGGCCGCCTCGCACATCCGGGCCCGCAGGCCGGGCGTGATCCAGGGCGAGGGCGTCTCTTCGACGATCTTCTGGTGGCGGCGCTGGATCGAGCAGTCGCGCTCGAACAGGTGGACCGCGTCGCCGCGGCCGTCGCCGAGCACCTGGACCTCGACGTGGCGCGGGCGCTCGATGAGCCGCTCGAAGTAGATCGTCGAGTCGCCGAAGGCGGCCCCCGCCTCGTGCCGGGCCGACGCGCACGCCTCGGCCAGGTCGCGCGCCGAGGCGACGACGCGCATCCCCTTGCCGCCGCCGCCCGCCGACGCCTTCACGAGCAGCGGGTAGCCGACCTCGTCGGCCGCGGCGCGCAGCGACCGGTCGTCCTGCGTCTTCGGCGTGCCGCCGGGGACGACGGGCAGGCCGGCGGCCATGGCCTCGGCCCGCGCCTGGATCTTCGACCCCATGCTGGCGATGACCGACGCGGGCGGGCCGACAAAGACCAGGCCGGCCTCCTCGCAGGCGGCCGCAAACGGCGCGTTCTCGGCCAGGAACCCGTACCCGGGGTGGACGGCGTCGGCGCCCGTGCTGCGGGCCGCCTCGATATGGTGCGAGGCCACGAGGTAGCTGGCCGCGGCGGGCGGCGGGCCGATCGGCACGGCCATGTCGGCGAGGGCGACGTGGCGGGCATCGGCATCGGCCTCCGAATAGACCGCCACCGTCTCGATGCCCATCTCGCGGCAGGCCCGGATGATCCGGACGGCGATCTCTCCCCGGTTGGCGACGAGCAGCCGGCGGATCACGAGCCCTCCCACTTCGGTCGGCGCTTCTCGAGGAACGCGCGCAGCCCTTCCTGGCCCTCGGCCGACACGCGCCGGTCGGCCAGCGTCCCGGTGGTGAGCGGCACGACGTCGGCGGGCTCGCGGCCGGCCACCTCGCGGACGAGCCGCTTGGCGCAGCGCACGGCCTCGGGGCCGGCCGACAGGATCTCGGCCGCGTACTGGGCGACCGTCGTGTCGAGCGCCTCGGCGGGCACTACGGCGTGCACGAGGCCCAGCGCCCGGGCCCGCGGCGCGTCGAAGCGGGCGCCGGTCAGGAACAGGTCGCGGGCGGCCGATCGGCCGATCTTGGCGAGCACGTAGGGGGAGATGACGCTCGGCACGATCCCGAGCTTCACCTCGGTGAACCCGAACACCGCGTCCTCGGCCGCCACGACGATGTCGCAGACGGCGGTCAGGCCGACGCCGCCGCCGAGCGCCGTGCCGTGGACGCGGCCGATGAGCGGCACCGGGAGCCGGTCGAGCGCCTCGAACATCGCCGCCATCGCGGCGGCGTCCGCCAGGTTCTCCTCGCGGGTCGCGTCGATCGTGGCGGCCATCGACGCGAGGTCGCCGCCGGCGCAGAACACCCGGCCGGCCCCGGACAGGACCGCGACGCGCACGTCGGGCGAGACGGCCACCGAGGCGGCCCAGGCGGCGAGGGCGCGCACGAGCGCCGGGTTGAAGGCGTTGCGCACCTCGGGCCGGTCGAGCACCACGTGCTCGACGGCGCCCTCGCGCCGCACCTGGAGGTGTTCGAACGGCCGCGCGTCGCTCATCGTCGGCTCCATGCGAGCGGGGACCGGGTCACATCCGGAACACGCCGAAGCGCGCCTCGGGCACCGGGGCGCCGGCCGCCGCCGCGAGCGCGAGGCCGAGGGCGTCGCGCGTCTGCACCGGGTCGAGGATCCCGTCGTCCCAGAGGCGGGCGGTGGAGTAGTACGGGGATCCCTCGTGCTCGTACTTCTCGAGGATCGGCCCGCGGATCGCCGCTTCCTCGTCGGGCGTGAGCGTCTGCCCCTCGCGCGCGAGCTGGTCGCGCTTGACCGTCACCAGCACCGAGGCGGCCTGCTCGCCGCCCATCACCGAGATCCGGGCGTTGGGCCACATCCAGAGCAGGCGCGGCTCGTAGGCGCGGCCGCACATCCCGTAGTTGCCGGCCCCGAACGACCCGCCGATGACGACGGTGAACTTGGGGACCACCGAGTTGGCCACCGCGTGCACCATCTTCGCGCCGTCCTTGGCGATGCCGGCGCGCTCGTAGTCGCGGCCGACCATGAACCCGGTGATGTTCTGCAGGAAGACGAGCGGGATCGCGCGCAGGTTGCACATCTCGATGAAGTGCGTCACCTTGAGCGCCGACTCCGAGAAGAGCACGCCGTTGTTGGCGACGAGCCCCACGAGGTGGCCGTGCAGGCGCGCGAAGCCGGTCACGACCGTGGGCGCGTAGCGCGGCTTGAACTCGTCGAAGCGCGAGCCGTCGGCCATCCGCGCGATCACCTCGCGGACGTCGTACGGCACCCGGATGTCGGCGTTGATCACGCCGTACAGCTCGGCCGGGTCGTAGCGCGGCTCCTCGGGCGTCGTCACGTCGAACGGGGCGGGCCTGCGCATGTGCAGCGTCGAGACGATCGTGCGCGCCAGGTGCAGCGCGTGGTCGTCGTCGTCGGCCATGTAATCGGCGACGCCCGAGATCCGCGTGTGCACGTCGGCGCCGCCGAGCTCCTCGGCGGTCACCTCCTCGCCCGTCGCCGCCTTCACGAGCGGCGGGCCGCCCAGGAAGATCGTGCCCGTGCCCTGGACGATCACCGTCTCGTCCGACATGGCTGGCACGTAGGCGCCGCCGGCCGTGCACGAGCCCATGACCACGGCCACCTGCGGGATGGCGAGGGCCGACATGCGGGCCTGGTTGTAGAAGATCCGCCCGAAGTGATCGCGGTCGGGGAAGACCTCGGCCTGCATCGGGAGGAAGGCGCCGCCCGAGTCCACCAGGTAGACGCAGGGCAGGCGGTTGTCGAGCGCCACCTCCTGCGCGCGCAGGTGCTTCTTGACCGTGATGGGGAAGTAGGTGCCGCCCTTGACCGTCGCGTCGTTGGCGACGACCATCACCTCGCGGCCGCTGACGCGCCCGATGCCCGTGACCAGGCCGGCGGCCGGCGCCTCGCCCTTGTACATCCCCCACGCGGCGAGCGGGGACAGCTCGAGGAAGGGGGAGCCGGGATCGAGCAGCCGATCGACGCGCTCGCGCACCGGCAGCTTCCCCTGCTGGCGGTGGCGTTCGAGGGCGCGCGGCCCGCCGCCGGCGCGGGCCTGCGCGGCCCGCTCGCGCAGCTCGGCGACCAGGCTCTCCATGCGGGCCCGGTTGTCGCGGTACAAATCGGATTCGGTGTCGAGCCGGGTCTCGATGACGTCCATAGGTGTGAGTGCCGATCCCATTATTCCAGAACGCCGGCGCCGGCGCATGATTTTGCGGCGCCGGCCGTGCGACAATGGCGCCGTGCCGCCAGCCAGCCAACCGACGTCCCGCCTGCGCGTCCGGGCCCGCCGGGCCTGGATGCGCGCGGCCGCGTGGACGCACCTGGTCCGCCGGGCGCTGTGGCGCGGGTCGGTCCGCTTCTACAACTCGGACGACCTGACGTACGCCGCGTCGGTGGCCTATTATGCGCTGCTGTCGGTGTTCCCGTTCTTCCTGCTGCTGTTCTCCCTCCTCGGCGCGGTGACCACGCGGACGGGGCGCAACCAGGCGGTCGTCGCCTTCCTCACGAAGGCCTTTCCCGGGCAGATCGACTTCCTGGTGTCGCAGCTCGACGCGCTGCAGAAGATGCGGCTCCGGATCGGCGTCGGCGGCGCGCTGGGGCTCGTCTGGGCGGCACACGGCTTTTTCAGCGCCATCAGTTCGGCCGTGAACCACGCGTGGGGGGTGGAGACGCCGCGCAGTTACGTGAAGCACAAGATCTTCGCGTTCTTCATGCTGCTGGCGGCGGGCGCCATCCTGTCGGTCGCCCTCGGGCTCGTGAGCGCCTACCAGGTCGTCCAGGCAACCTGGTTCGCCGACAACGCCGTCCGGATCCCCGCCCTCGGGCTGCTCGGCGGCATCGTCGTCCGCTACGCGGTCCTCATCCTGTTCGTCGTGGTCGTCGGCCTGGTCTACTACTTCGTGCCGAGCGTGCCGGTGCGGGCGCGGGACGTCTGGCCGGGGGCGATCCTGACCGGGGCGCTGTGGCAGATCGCGCTCGAGGGGTTCTCGTTCTACCTGCGCGACATGCACCGCTCCAGCGTGATCCACGGGTCGATTGCCGCGGTCGTGGTCTTCCTGGTGTGGGTCTACGTGTCGTCGGTGATCCTGCTGTACGGCGTGCAGTTCACGGCCGCCTACGCGCGGCTGCGCCGCGGCCGGCCGGACTCGGAGCCGGCGTCGTAGGGCGGACCGGCTCGCCAGGCGCCAGGCTCAGCACTTCGCACTTCGCACTTCGCACTTCGTACTTCGCACTTCGTACTTCGTACTTCGTACTTTCTCCCATGAACCGCCTCTCCCTCGAGAAGAGCCCCTACCTCCTGCAGCATGCCGCCAACCCGGTGGACTGGTACCCCTGGGGTGACGAGGCGTTCGAGGCGGCGCGCCGCGGCGACAAGCCGATCTTCCTGTCGGTGGGGTACAGCACCTGCCACTGGTGCCACGTGATGGCGCACGAGTCGTTCGAGGACCCGCAGGTGGCGGCGTTCCTCAACGAGCACTTCGTGCCGGTCAAGGTCGATCGCGAGGAGCGGCCGGACGTGGACAGGGTCTACATGGCCTTCGTTCAGGCGACAACGGGCAGCGGCGGGTGGCCGATGAGCGTGTGGCTGCTGCCCGACGGGCGGCCGTTCTATGGCGGCACGTACTTCCCGCCGCGGTCGCAGTGGGGGAGGCCGGGGTTTGCCGACCTGCTGCGCGAGCTGGCGCGGCTGTGGCGCGAGGAGCGGGAGCGGGTGGAGCGGGCGGCGGAAGGGGTGATGGGTCAGCTGGGCGCCGGCGGCGCGGCGGCGGGGCGGGCGGGCGTGCCGGGCACGGAGGCGCTCGACGCAGCGCGCGAAGACCTGCTGGCGAGCCGCGACCGCCGGCACGGCGGCTTCGGCGGCGCGCCGAAGTTCCCGCGCCCCTCGGAGCTGCTGTTCCTGCTGCGCGAGCACCGGCGGACGGGCGACCGCGAGGCGCTCGACGCCGTGACGCGCACGCTCGGTGCGATGTCGGCCGGCGGCATCCGAGACCACGTCGGCGGAGGGTTTCACCGCTACTCGGTGGACGAGCAGTGGCGGGTGCCGCACTTCGAGAAGATGCTCTACGACCAGGCGCAGATCGCGCTGGCGCTGCTCGAGGCGGGGCAGGCGTCCGGCGACGGGCGCCTGTTCGACGTGGCCGCCGACACGCTCGACTACGTGCGGCGCGAGATGACCGACCCCGGGGGCGGGTTCTACTCGGCCGAGGATGCCGACAGCGTGCCGGCCGGGGCGCCCGCCGGCGCGCACGCGTCGGAAGGCGCATTCTACCTCTGGAGCGCGGAGGAACTGGAGCGGGCGCTCGGGCCTGACGCGCGCGTCTTCTGTGAGCGCTACGGCGTGCGGCCCGAGGGCAATGCGCTGGGGGATCCGCACGGCGAGTTCACGGGGCGCAACATCCTCTTCGAGGCGCGGTCGATCGCGGAGGCGGCGGGCGAGTGCGGGCTCTCGGTCGAGGGGGCCGAGGACGCGCTGCGCCGTTCGAGGGCCGCGCTGCGGCGCCTGCGGGCGGGCCGCCCGCGCCCGCTCTGCGACGACAAGATCCTGACGGCGTGGAACGGGCTCATGATCGCCGCCTTCGCGCGGGCCAGCCGTCTGCTCTCGGTAGGGCGGGGCTTCAGCCCTGCCTCGGGCGTGGGGCGGGGCTTCAGCCCTGCCTGTCTCGACTCCGCCCGCCACGCCGCCTCGTTCATCCGCGCGCGCCTGTGGGACCCCGCCTCCGGGCGCCTGCTG
>JAJXZZ010000445.1 GCA_021779795.1 Acidobacteriota bacterium
GCAGCTCCACGATCTTCAGCTTCACGCCGTTGCGCGCGGCGATGGCCGTCAGGTCGGCCCGCAGGCGCAGGCCGAGGGCGTGGCTCGAGGCCGCGCGCTCGGTCTTGTGAATCAGGTTGACCCTGATGTCGGCGCGGTTGGGCGCCCGGCGCAGGAAGTACTGGCGCATCAGGCCGTTGAAATCCACGGGCGAATGCGTCCCGACGTACGACTCGTAGTCGGTGACCTCGGGGACCCGCTCCAGGTAGCGCTCGAAGGCGCGCGCGGCCGCGTCGGTGCGCTCGAGCGTCGTGCCGGTCGGCATGTCGAGGACCAGCAGGATCTCGTCCTTGTTGTCGTAGGGCAGCTGCTTGACCTGCACGCGGCGCGTCAGCACGAGCAGCACGCTGCCGACGAACAGCACGAACACCAGCAGCAGGAACAGCCGGCCGAGCCGCGGCCGCTCGATGAGCGGCCGGAGCGTCCGGTTGAAGAACCGGCGCGGCCCCGAGGCCCCGGGCGCCGGCGCCTCGTGGGCGCCGTCCCCCGCATGGCGCTTGAGCAGGCGGTAGGCGAGCCACGGCGTGATCGTGAACGACACGGCCAGCGACATGAGCATGGTCACCGGAACGTTGGCGGCCATCGGGCGCAGGTACTGCCCCATCATGTCGGTGACGAACAGCAGCGGGAGGAACGAGAGGATGACGGCGAACGTCGCCGCAATCAGCGGCGGCCGCACCTCGTTCACCGCCTCGAGCACGATCGCGGCCGTCGCCTTGCCCCGCATCTGGAAGTGGCGGTGGATGTTCTCGACGTCCACGATCGGATCGTCCACCAGCAGGCCGAGCGAGACGGTCAGCGCGAAGAGCGAGACCCGGTTGATCGAGAAGCCGAGGAAGTAGTTGACGATGAGCGTCAGGCCGAAGACGCACGGCACGACGATCGCCACCACCAGCGCCTGCCGGTACCCCAGGCCGATCGCCAGCAGCGCCAGCACCAGCACGATGGCGACGAACAGGCCGTCCTCGAGCTCGCCGACCTTGTCGTTGGCCGTGACGCCGTAGTTCCGCGTCACGACGACCTGGACGTCGGCCGGCAGGATCTCGCGCTTCAGCTCCGCCATCCGGGCCAGCACGTCGCCGGCCACCCACACGTTGTTGGTGCCGTGCTTCTTGGCGAGCGCGATCGTCACGCCGGGCTGATCGACGCCCACCGGCGGCATCGGGGCGGCCGGATCGCCAACCAGGCTGCCGGCGGCCCCCGCTTCCTTGGGGTGGTCCCAGGCCAGGCCCCGGTGGAAGCGCACGTAGTCGGTGAACTCCCCGGGGCCGTCGGTGACCTCCGCCACGTCGCGCAGGTACACCGGCCGGCCGCTCCAGACGCCCACCACCAGGTTCCCCAGATCGCGGGCGTCGGCGATGAACTGGCCGGTCTGCACGCGCACGTTCCGATCGTTGCGGTCGAACGCGCCCGCGAGCAGGCTCGCGTTGGACGCCTGGATCGCCCGGCCGAGGTCCAGCGCCGCGATGCCGTACGACGCCATCCGCGTCGCCGACGGCCGGACCAGCAACTCGCGCGGGCGGCCGCCCACGACGTAGGCCACGCCGGTGTTGTCCACCGCCTGCAGGCGCACGACCAGCTCGTCGGCCATCCGCCTCAGCTCGTAGTCGCTGCGCTGGCCGCTGGTCAGCGTGAAGGTGACAATCGGGACGTCGTCCACGTCGATCGGCTTGACGACCCATCCCGCGACGCCGGGGGTGACCTTGTCGGCGTTCTCGTTGAGCTTCCGGATCAGCTTGACGTAGCTCGGCTCGAGCGGCTGCCCGACGTAGAACCGCACCGTGACGATGCTCTGGCCGGGCATCGAGCGCGAATAGACGTATTCGACGCCCGGGATCTGGTACAGCATCTTCTCGAGCGGCGTGGACACGAGCTGCTCGACGTCGCCGGCGCTGCGGCCGGGGAACGACACCATCACGTTGGCGGCGGCCACGGTGATCTGCGGCTCCTCCTCCCGGGGGGTGATCACGAGGGCCAGCGCGCCGACGGCGATCGACACCAGGATGAACACCATCGACAAGTTCGACTCGAGGAACTTGCGGACGATGCGGATGGTGAGGGAGTCGTGCGCGGTGGTCATCGGACCGTCCTCCCGTCAGGCGCCCCGGCCCCGCCGCGCAGGACGACGACGTCGCCGGCCGCGAGCCCGCTGAGCACCTCGAACCCGCCAGCGACCGGGCGCCCGAGCTGGACGGTCCGGCGCTCCAGGCGGCCGGCCCGGGCCACGTCCACCATCGTCAGCTGCCCGGCCCGTGTCACGGCCGACGCCGGCACGACCAGCACCGGCTGCGGCGCGGTCGGAATCCGCAGCCGGCCGAACATCCCGGGCACGACGCCGGCCGTGTCCGCGATGTGCAGTCGGACGACGACGGTCCGGCTCGCCGGATCGGAGGACGGCACGATCTCCACGACGCGTCCCTCCCGGTCGCCGCCGAAGGCGTCGATCCGGAACGTCATCGCGTCGCCGAGGCGGATGCGGCCGAGCAGGTCCTCGGGCACGTTGGCCGCGAACCACAGCCGGCCCTGCTCGTACATCGTCAGCAGCGGGCGGCCGGGCGCGGCCAGGTCGCCGACGTCGGCCAGCTTGTCCACCACCGTCCCGGTGAACGGGCTGCGGATGACCGCGTACGAGAGCCCGATTTCCGCCTCACGCTCGGCCTGCTGCAGGCGGTGCAGGTTCGCCCGGGCGACGTCGAGCGCGGTCTTGGTGTGGTCGAAGTCGTAGGGGGTGATCACCTTCTGATCGGCCAGCGGCTTGTCGCGCGCGTAGTCGGAC
>JAJXZZ010000047.1 GCA_021779795.1 Acidobacteriota bacterium
CTCGAGCTTCGGCCTCGTCAGGATCCCGGTCGAGCGGGCCGAGGCGCCGCTGTTCGCCGCGCGGCCGATCGAGCCCGACGTCGAGAGCAACGCGAAGCCGTTCGAAGGCCGCGTCTACCTGATCGTGCTCGACAGCCTGCACATCGACGCGATGCACACGACGTGGGTGCGGCAGGCCGCGAAACAGTTCATCGAGCGCTCGATCGGGGCGAACGACCTGGCGGCGGTCGTCAGCACGCGGGGGTCGGCCGCGCAGGACTTCACCGGCAACACGCGGCTGCTGCTCGCGGCGGTGGACCGGTTCATGGGCAACGCCCTGACGTCGGCGACGCTCAACCGGATCGAGGACTACAACCTGAGCCAGAACAGCGGCGTGCCGAGGGGCGCGCCGCAGGACATGGAGGACCTGCAGCGGGCCGACAACGCCTCGGCCACGCTGCGGACCATCCGCCGGCTGTCCGACTTCATGGCGGGCGTGCGGGGCCGGCGCAAGGCGCTCGTGCTGTTCAGCGAGGGGATCGACTACGACATCCACGACGTGACGAACGGCACGGCGGCCTCCTCGGTCGTCGACGACTCGATCGACGCCATCGGCGCGGCCGCCAGGGCGAACATCAGCATCTACGGCGTGGACCCGCGGGGGCTGTCGGCCGACTCCGGGTTCGAGGCCGGCGCCATGGGGCCGCCCGCCGACGCGGACCCGGGCCTGCACCTCGATTCGACCGGGCTGCGCCGAGAGGTGCAGCTCCAGCAGGAGAGCCTGCGCGTGCTCGCGGACGAGACGGGCGGATTCGCCGCGCTCAACTCCAACGACCTCGCGTCCGCCTTCGACCGGATCCAGCGCGACAACAGCGCCTACTACGTCCTGGGCTACTACGCCACCAACGGCCGGCGCGACGGCAGGTTCAGGACGATCGACGTGCGCGTGACCAGGCCCGGCCTGCGGGTCCGGTTCCGCCGCGGCTACCTCGCGCCGCGCGGCAAGGCGCCCGCCACGCCCGGGATCGACGTCGGCCCGGGCGCGCCCAGGGTCATGGCCGACGTGCTCGACAGCCCGCTGCCGATTCCCGGCCTGCGCATGACCGCGACGGCGGCGGTCTTCAAGGGGGCCGGCCGGCACGCGTCGGTCAACTTCGTCGTGCAGGCCGACGGCCGCGACCTGTCGTTCAAGGAGCGGGGCGGGCGGTTCGAGGACACCCTCGACATGGCGGTCGTCGCCCTCGACGAGTCCGGGGGGAAGCCGACGGGCGGGCCCAACCAGCGGATGACGCTGCCGCTGATGCCGACCACTTATCGGCAGGTCGTGGAGCACGGGCTCCGCATCGCGTCGCGCATGGAGCTGCCGCCGGGGCACTACCAGCTGCGCGTCGGCCTGGTCGAGGGCAACGCCGGGCGCACCGGCTCGGTGCACCTCGACGTCGACGTCCCCGATTTCTCGGCCGCGCCGCTCGCGATGAGCGGCCTCCTGCTGACCTCGTCGCTGGCCGGGCAGGTGCGCACGGCCGTCAGCGCCATCGACGACGCCCTGCGCCGGGCGCTGCCGGGCCCGCCGACCGTGTCGCGCGAGTTCCGGGCGGGGGAGGAGTTGGCGCTGGTGGCCGAGGTCTACGACAACGAGGGGACGGCGCCGCACGCGGTGGACATCACGACCTCGCTGCTGACCGACGACGGGCGCAAGGTGTACACGCGCGAGGACCAGCGGTCGAGCGCCGAGCTGGGCGGGGCGAAGGGCGGCTACGGCTATGCCGCCAGGATCCCGCTGGGCGGCATGGCGCCCGGGCTCTATGTCGTCAAGGTCGAGGCCAGGTCGAGGCTGGGCAAGGGGCCGGTGGCGAGCCGGGAGGTGCTGATCCGGATCGTGCCGTGAGCGGCGCGGGCGGGCCGGGGCGGTACGAAGGAAAGGGCCGCGGGCGGCGCACCCCGGTGCGCCGCCCGCGGCCCTTCGCGTCTCTGGCCGGCGGAACGGAACGCTACTCGAACTTCTTGACTTCCCTCGGCTTCACGTCACCGTTCTGGTGCGAGAACTTGTAGCTGTTGCGGAACATGTTCGGGTTCCTCGGCGTCCGCAGCACGATCGTCGCCTCTTCGTGCGGCATCAGCGGCTTGCGGAGGAACTGCTTGTCGCCGCTCACCGGGTTGTTGTTCCGATCCCACCAGAATTCCTCGATGGTCAGACGGGCGATCGGCCCGGGCGACATGTTCTTGACCCTGAAGGTCGTCACGATCGTGCCGTCCTTCTCGACCTTCGGGGCGGACTTGATGAACTCGATGTTGGCCGTTCCGCGGAACGGGTTGATCCACACAGGCTTGGCTGACTGCCCGGCGGGCTCCTGCGCGTAGGCGGCCGACACGCCGCCGACGAGGACGAGGACCAGCGCGAGCGGCAGGAGAGCGCGAGTAAGGCGGAACATGAAATCCTCCAGGGGACTTGTGGCTGGGCTCGGAGGCCCTTCGCCCCCGAGACGGCTCGATTATAGAGCGTTACATCTCCCCGTTCCAGTCCTCCGGCTCGGCGGCCGCGGCGCGGAAGATCTCGAGGTGCCACTTCCCGCCGCCCCAGGGCTCGATGACCTCGGTCGCCAGGACGTCGACGAGGATCTCGGCGAACGTCCGGCCTTCCGGGTCGCCGTCGAGATGGTAGGCCGGGTCGTCCCAGGTGAAGTTCGGGTACAGCGTGAGCGTCAGGAACAGGTCGTACCCGTCGTCGATGACGATCAGCTGGCCGCAGGGCCGCTTGATGGTGGAATGGTAGACGAGGTACTTCTCCGCGCTGTGGGCCCGGATGTAGCGCTTCAGCGCGAACTCGCGGGCGACGATCTCCTCGACCGCGATCTTCTTGTCCCAGCAGTCGCGGCAGTACCGCTCCTCGCCGCGCGGCTCGGAGATCTCCTTCGCGCCGCAGAGCACGCACCGCGACTTGGCAACCGACTTTCGTGACATCTGGGGAATTCTATCATTCCGGGAGCGACCGCAGCCCGTACATCGACTCGACGTACTGCTTCATCATGCGCCTGGAACTGAAGCGGGGCATCGCCGTGCGGATGGCCTCGCGGACGACGCGCAGCCAGGCCTTGGGGGTCCCCGCCGAGTCGCGGTCGTAGAAGGTCGGCACGATCTCGGTCTCGAGCAGGCGGTAGAGCGCGTCGGCGTCGGCCGCGTCCACCTCGGCCTGGTCCCGGCTCTCCGACTGGCCGTCGATCAGCCAGCCGTTGACGCCGTTGTAGCCCTCGGCCCACCAGCCGTCGCCGATGCTCAGGTTCGGCACGCCGTTCAGGGCGGCCTTCATGCCGCTCGTGCCGCTCGCCTCGAGCGGCTTGCGCGGCGTGTTGAGCCACAGGTCGCAGCCGTGGACGAGGTAGTGCGCGACGTGCAGGTCGTAGTCGTCGATGAACGCGATGCGCCCGCCGAAGCCCTGGTCCATCGCCCGCTTGTAGATGTGCTGCAGGTGGTGCTTGCCCGAGTCGTCGGCCGGGTGCGCCTTGCCGGCGTAGACGATCTGGACCGGCCGCCGCACCGCCGACAGGATGCGGGCGAGGCGGTCGGGATCGTGGAACAGCAGCTCGGGCCGCTTGTAGGCGGTGAACCGCCGGGCGAACCCGATCGTCAGCGCCTCGGGGCTCAGCAGCGTGCCGGCGGCGACGATCTGGCCGGGGCCGACGCGCTCGTCGGTCCACCGGTGCCTGGCCCGCTCGCGCGCGAAGGCGAACAGGTCGGCGCGCAGCGCCTGGCGGACGGCCCAGAGGTCCTCGTCGGGGATCGCGTCGATCGCGTCCCACATGTGCTCTTCGTCGTGGCGCTGGCGCCAGTCGGGGGCGATGTAGGCCTCGAACAGCTTCGAGAGCCCGGCGGCCACCCAGGTCGGCACGTGCACGCCGTTGGTGATCGCCTGGATGGGCGCCTGCTCGGGCGGCGTGCCGGGCCAGATCGGCGCCCACATCGTCCGCGTGACGTCGCGGTGCAGCTGGCTCACGGCGTTCACCGCGCCGGCCGAGCGGAGCGCCAGCGCCGTCATGTTGAACATCTGGCCGTCGCCGTTGCCGTTGTCGTAGGCGCCGAGCGCCAGGAACGCGTCGCGCAGGCCGCCGAGGCTGCCCCACGCGCCCGACAGGTAGGCCTCCACCAGGTGGAACGGGAACGCGTCGTGGCCCGCCGGCACCGGCGTGTGCGTCGTGAACACCGTCGTCCGGCGAACCTCCGCCACCGCCTCGTCGAACGGCTGCCCCGTTTCGACCGCCTCGCGCACCCGCTGGAGCACCACGAAGGCGGCATGCCCCTCGTTCAGGTGCCACACGGTCGGCGCGATGTCGAGCGCCCGCAGCGCCCGCACCCCGCCGAGGCCGAGGATGATTTCCTGCTGGATCCGCGTCTCCTGGTTCCCCCCGTAGAGCCGGGCCGACAGCTCGCGGTCCCACGGCGCGTTCTCGGGGAGGTCCGTGTCGAGCAGGAACAGCCGGATGCGGCCCGCCCGCACGAGCCAGACCGCCGCCAGCACCGTCCGATCGCCGAGCGGCACGGCCACCACGCACGGCGACCCGTCGCTCCGCACGGCGGGCTCGATCGGCGCGTCGAGCCAGTTCAGCTTCTCGTAGGCCTCCTGCTGCCAGCCGTCGGCCGACAGGTGCTGGTGGAAGTAGCCCTGCGGGTACATGAACCCGACGCCGACCAGCGGCACGCCGAGGTCGCTGGCCTCCTTGCAGGTGTCCCCCGCCAGCACGCCCAGGCCGCCGGCGTAGAGCGGCAGCGACTGGTGCAGGGCGAACTCGGCCGAGAAATACGCGACCTGCGCGCCGCGGGCCGCCGGCCGCTCGCCTTGCGACCACCAGGTGTCGCGAGCCGACCTGGCCCGGTCGAGGTCGTGCATCACGCTGTCGTAGAGCGCCAGGAAGCTGCGGTCCTCGGCCGCGTCCACCAGCCGGTCCCGGCTCACGAGCCTGAGCATCCGGACCGGGTTGTGGTCGGTGTCCCGCCAGATCTGGTAGTCGAGCCGCCGGAACACCTCGCGCGCCCGGTAGTGCCAGCTCCACCAGAGATCGCACGCGAGTTCTTCGAGCCGCCGGATCCGATCGGGGAGGGGGGACAGGCCTGGATATCTTTCCATGAGTTCGGGCGCGCCAGCCGTGAACGGAGTCAACTTCGAATGCTAGCCGTCCGTCGGCCGGGGCGTCAATGGCGCGGCGGAATCGGTGCTAGACTGGGCCGCCATGAAGCCCATCAATCGCCGCCAGTTCGTCCGGGCCGGCGCGGCCGTCGCCGCGGCCGCCGCCGTCCCCTCGCGCGCGTTCGGGCAGGCGCCGACCGTGCTCGCCCCGAAGACCGTCCGGCCGCTCGTCGTCTGCTCGGCCAACGGCCACCAGTACCGCAACGGCGGCGCCGAGACCTGCGTCGAGAAGGCGTTTGCCATGATCGCCTCCGGCCGCGACGTGCTCGACGCCGTCATCGCCGGCGTCACCCTCAACGAGCAGGACCCGCTCGACATGACGGTCGGCTTCGGGGCGCTGCCGAACGCGGACGGCGTGCTGCAGCTCGACGCGAGCTGCATGCACGGGCCGCTCAAGCGGGCCGGCGGCGTGTCGGCGCTCGAGGGGGTCAAGACCCCGTCGCTCGTCGCGCGCGCCGTCGCCGACCGGACGGACCATCACCTGCTCACCGGCGCGGGGGCGCAGGCGTTCGCGCGCCGCCTCGGGTTCGAGATCCTCCCCGACCTGAACACCGAGGCCTCGCGCAAGGCCTGGTTCGAATGGAAGCGGCAGACGGACCCGCTGCACTACCTCGACCCCGAGGACCGGGAGGTCGCCGTCAGGAAGGTGAGCCTGGCCATCCTCCGCCGGCTCGGCGTGGAGCCCGAGCACGCCTACGGGACGATCAACTGCAACGGCCTCGGCCCGAAGGGGGAGGTCTGCGGCGTGACGACGACGGCGGGCCTGGCGTGGAAGATCCCCGGGCGGGTCGGCGACTCGCCGATCCTGGGCGCCGGGCTGTACGTGGACAACGCGGCGGGCGCGGCCGGGTCCACCGGCCGGGGCGAGGCCAACCTCTACAACCTGTCGTCGTTCCTGGTCGTCGAGCTCATGCGCCAGGGCCTGCACCCCAAGGACGCGGGCCTGGCCGTGCTGAAGCGGATCAAGGCGAACACCATCGAGAAGCGGCTGCTCAACTCGCGCGGGCTGCCGAACTTCGGCCTGAACTTCTACATCCTGAACGCCAAGGGGGAGCACGCGGGCGTGGGGATGTACCCGTCGCGCTACGCGGTCTGCACCGAGAACGGCGCCGAGACGCGGCCGGTCGAGGCGCTCTGCGAGGGCCGGGCGGAGGACTGAGGGGACCGCGCCTCACGCCGGCGCGCGCGGCGCGAGCCAGCCACGCCGTCCGCCCGGTTCGCCACGGTTCGCTACCTGACGACGTGGTGTGCCTTCAGGATGGCGACCACCCGATCGACCGGGATCGCGTCGGCCGTCCCGACGCGCGAGCGGACCGTCGTCGCGCGCAGCAGCGAGTTGTCGACCGCCTCCTCGGTGGCCTCGAGCGCCGCCTCGAACAGCGGCGACACGCCGTCGGGCGGCAGGACGACGCGCGTGCGCGGCGCCGACTCGCCGAAGCGGGTCCTCATCGTCGGGGCGGTCGAGAACGCGATCGCGAAGTCGCCGCTGCCGTTGCTGTACGACGAGCCGGTGCGCGCGAGGCCGAAGATCGCCCGCGCCGCCAGGCGCCGCAGGTCGCGCGCGTCGAGCGGCGCGTCGGTCGCCACGACGATCATGCAGGACCCGTCGGGCGAGGCGTCCGCGGCCGGCCCGCGGTCGGGCGGCGCGAACGCGTATCGCCCCAGCTCCTTCCCGACCGGCGCGCCTCCCATCGTCAGCACGCCGCCGAAGTTGGTCTGCACCAGCACGCCGAGCGTGTAGCCGCCGTATCGGGCCGGCAGCGCGCGCGACGACGTGCCGATGCCCCCCTTCCAGCCGAAGCACTGCGTGCCGGTGCCCGCCCCGACCGTGCCCTCTTCGACCGGGCCGCCCGCGGCCGCGCGGATCGCGCCGATCACGTCGTCCGACGTGACGTGGAGGCCGCGGATGTCGTTCAGCCCGCCGTCGTTGGTCTCGCCCACGACGGCGTTGACCGACAGCACGCGCTCGTTGCCGGGCTGCGCCAGCGTGTACCGGACCACGGCCTCGACCGCCGTGCCGACCGCCAGCGTGTTGGTGAGGACGATCGGCGTCTCGATCGTGCCCAGCTCGCCGACCTGCGTGGACCCGGCCAGCTTGCCGAACGCGTTGCCCACGAAGACGGCGCCCGCGACCTTGTCCTGGAAGAGGTTGCCGCCGTGCGGCAGGACGGCGGTGACGCCGGTGCGGACCGAGTCGCCCCGGACCAGCGTGACCTGTCCCACGAGGACGCCGGCGACGTCGGTGATCGCGTTCAGGGGGCCGGGCGGGAAGACGCCCGGCGCGAGGCCGATGTCGCGGGCGCGCGGCCGGCCGGCCCCGGCCATGAGGCCGACGGCGAGGCCGAGCACGGCCATCGTCGCCAGCAGCCGGCCGCCGAAGGCCGGCCTCCGCACCGCCGCGCGCCGCGGGCCGCGGGTCGCCAGCCGTGTGTCGCGCATCACGCCCCCTTCTCCTCCAGCTTCGCGCGGAGGGCTCTCACCTCGATCGCCAGATCGTCGAGCCGCCGCAGCAGGTCCTGGTGCCTCACCTCGTGTGGCCGCGGCTTGCGGGCCACGAACGTCACGCCGCCGTTGGCCTCGAGCACCGCCTCGTCCACCTCGCGGAGCGAGCCGAAGCCCTGCCGCCGCGCGGCCGCCTCGAGCTCGTCGACCGTGACGCCCTCGGTGCGGAGCCGATCCTCGAGCAGCACGCCGTGGCGCACCAGCACGTCCGCCTCCCCCTCGACGTACCGCTCCACGCGGGGATGGGCGAAGACGAACCGCACGACGAGGTAGTTGAAGACCAGCAGCGTCGTGGCGCCGATCAGGCCGCCGAGCAGCGAGTTGTCGGCGCCGATGATCGCGTTCTGGACCGTGTTCGACAGCATGAGCAGCACGACCAGGTCGAACGCGTTGAGCTGCGCCAGCTCGCGCTTGCCGGCCAGCCGCAGGCCGACGACGAGGAACAGGTAGACGGCGATGGGCCGGACGATCTTCTCGAGCAGGCTCACGCTGGTCTGCGCGTCCGGGCCGATGTGAAACAGGTTGGTCAGGATGCTCGCGTCCACGGCAGCTTCCTTTCACGCGCCGGCGGTGCCGGCGGCCCAGTATACGGCTACAATCGATTCAAATGGCACACCTCGACACCTTCTCCACCGCCGCCGACATCGTCGTGGGAGGCCGCCCCGTGCGCATCCGGAGCCTGGCCGCCCTCGAGCGAGCGGGCCACCCGCGCGTCTCGCGGCTGCCGTTCGCGCTCCGGGTGCTGCTCGAAAACCTCCTCCGCCACGAGGACGGGCGCTTCGTGCGCGCCGCCGACATCGCGGCGCTCGCCGACTGGGACCCGGCCGCCCGGGCGCGCCAGGAGATCGCCTTCACGCCGGCGCGCGTGCTGCTCCAGGACTTCACGGGCGTGCCCGCCGTCGTGGACCTGGCGGCGATGCGCGACGCGGTCGCCCGGCTCGGCGGCGACGCGTCGCGCATCAACCCGCTGCAGCCGGTGGAGCTGGTCATCGACCACTCGGTCCAGGTGGACTACTTCGGCCGGCCCGACGCCTTCTCGCTCAACGCCGACCTCGAGTTCTCCCGCAACCGCGAGCGCTACGTCTTCCTCCGCTGGGGGCAGCGCGCCTTCGCCAACTTCCGCGTCGTCCCGCCCGACACGGGCATCGTGCACCAGGTGAACCTCGAGTACCTGGCCCGCGTCGTGTTCCTCGCCGAGGAGGACGGCCGCCGGGCGGCCTACCCCGACACGCTCGTCGGCACCGACTCGCACACGACGATGGTGAACGGGCTCGGCGTGGTGGGCTGGGGCGTCGGCGGCATCGAGGCCGAGGCGTGCATGCTGGGGCAGCCGATCTCGATGCTCGTGCCCGACGTGCTCGGCGTGAGGCTCGCGGGCCGGCTCCGGGAGGGGGTCACCGCCACCGACCTCGTGCTGACCGTCACCGAGCGGCTGCGCCGCCACGGCGTCGTCGGGAAGTTCGTCGAGTTCTTCGGCCCGGGGCTCGAGTCCCTGTCGATCGCCGACCGCGCGACGCTGAGCAACATGTGCCCCGAGTACGGGGCGACCGTCGCCGTCTTCCCCATCGACGCCATGACGCTCGATTACCTGCGGCTGACCGGCCGCGAGGAGTCGCACGTCCAGCTGGTCGAAGCCTACGCGCGGGCGCAGGGGCTCTTCCTCGAGCCGGGGGCGCCCGAGGCCGGCTACGCCGAGCGGATCGAGGTGGACCTGGCGGCCGTCGAGCCCAGCCTGGCCGGGCCCCGGCGCCCGCAGGACCGCGTCGCGCTGTCGAATGCCGGCGCGGCGTTCGAACAGTGGCTGGCGACCGCGCGTCCCGGCCTGGCGGGCGCGGGCCCGGCGGGAGCGGCCGCGCCGCCGGCCGGCCTCGACCACGGGTCGGTGGTCATCGCCGCGATCACCAGCTGCACCAACACGTCGAACCCGAGCGTGATGCTCGCCGCCGGCCTGCTGGCGAAGAAGGCCGTGGAGCGCGGGCTCGGCGTCAAGCCGTGGGTCAAGACGAGCCTGGCGCCCGGCTCGCGCGCGGTGAGCGACTACCTGGCGGCGTCGGGGCTGCAGCCCTTCCTCGACCGCCTCGGCTTCTCGCTGGTCGGCTACGGCTGCACCACCTGCATCGGCAACTCGGGCCCGCTGCCCCCCGAGGTGGCCGCCGCGGTGGACGCCCGCGACCTCGTCGTCGCCTCGGTGCTCAGCGGCAACCGGAACTTCGAGGGGCGCATCCAGGCGCAGGTCCGGGCGAACTACCTGGCCTCGCCGCCGCTCGTCGTGGCGTACGCGCTGGCCGGGACGATGCGCATCGACCTGACGACCGACCCGATCGGGAAGGACCCGTCGGGGGCGGACGTCTACCTCAGGGACCTGTGGCCGTCGGAGCGCGAGATCCAGGCCGCGCAGGCCGGCGCGGTGACCGCGGGCAGCTTCAGGAGGGCCTACGCCGACGTCTTCGCCGGCGACGAGCGGTGGCGCGCGCTGCAGGCGCCGGCGGGCGACCGGTTCGAGTGGTCGGACGAGTCCACCTACATCCGGAACCCGCCGTTCTTCGAGGGGCTGTCGCTGTCGCCGGCGCCGCCGGCCGACATCGCGGGCGCCCGCGTGCTGGCGCTGCTCGGCGACAGCGTGACGACCGACCACATCTCGCCGGCCGGCTCCATCAGGCCCGACAGCCCCGCGGGCCAGTACCTGGTCGCGCGCGGCGTGGCGCCGCGCGACTTCAATTCCTACGGCGCGCGCCGCGGCAACCACGAGGTGATGGTGCGCGGCACGTTCGCCAACATCCGGCTGCGGAACCAGGTGGCGCCCGGCACCGAGGGCGGCTGGACGCGGCACCAGCCGGACGGCGCGCAGATGACGATCTACGACGCGGCCATGCGCTACCAGGCGGAGGGCGTGCCGCTGCTCGTCGTCGCCGGGCGGGAATACGGGTCGGGCTCGTCGCGCGACTGGGCCGCCAAGGGCACGCGCCTGCTCGGCGTGCGCGCGGTCATCGCCGAGAGCTTCGAGCGGATCCACCGGAGCAACCTGGTCAACATGGGCGTCCTGCCGCTGCAGTTCAAGGACGGGCAGTCGGCCGCGGGCCTCGGCCTGACCGGCACGGAGTCGTACGACCTGGCGGGCATCGCGGACGGGCTGTCGCCGATGGCCGACGTGCGGGTGGCGGCGCGCGGGCCGGAGGGGCAGGCGGTGTCGTTCACGGTGACCGCGCGCATCGACACGCCCGAGGAGCTGGCCGCGTTCAAATCGGGCGGCATCCTGCGGTACGTCCTGAGGCAGATGCTGGAGACGCGGTGACCGGGCGGGCGTAGCCCGGCTGCCGCGATCGAGATGCTGACGTCCGAGTCGGTAAAGCGCCGCGCCCGCGAACTGGGGTTCGACCTGTGCGGCATCGCGCCGGCCGAGGCGGTGCCCGAGGCGTTCCGCATGCGGGAGTGGATCGCCCGCGGCTACGCCGGCGACATGGGGTACCTGCCGAGGACGGTGCGCGTCCGGGAGGACGTCCGCCGCGTCCTGCCCTCGGCCCGCTCGGTCGTCGTGACCGGGACGCTCTACAACGTCGGCCGATCCCGCTCGGTCGAGGCGGTCGATCCCGGCGGCGCCGTCGTGTCGCGCTACGCGTGGGGCGACGACTACCACGAGGTCGTCGGCCGCCGGCTCGACGAGCTGCTCGCGTGGATGCGGGCCGAGCACGGCGGCCCGATCGAGGCCCGCGCCTCGGTGGACACGTCCGCCGTGCACGAGCGGGCCTACGCCCGCGCGGCCGGCCTCGGCTGGGTCGGCAAGCACGGCTGCGTCGTCAACCGCGAGATCGGATCCTGGTTCTTCATCGGCGAGATCGTCTGCGACGTGCCGCTCGCGCCGGACGCCCCGGCGGCCGAGGGGTGCGGATCGTGCACGCTGTGCCTCGAGGCCTGCCCGACCGGCGCGCTGGTGGAGCCGTGGGTGCTCGACGCGACGCGCTGCGTGTCCTACCTGACCATCGAGCTGCGCCGCGACATCCCCGAGACGCTTCGTCCCCTGGTGGGCGCCCGCATCTTCGGGTGCGACGCGTGCCAGGACGCCTGCCCCTGGAACCGGGCCGCGCCTTGCAGCGCCGACCCGCGCTGGCTTCCGCGGCCGGGGCTCGACGCCCCGCGCCTCGCCGACTTGTGGCGCCGCGGCGACGGACAGCTGGCGGGCCTCGCGGAGGGGACGGCGATGACGCGCGCCT
>JAJXZZ010000048.1 GCA_021779795.1 Acidobacteriota bacterium
CGGACCACGGTCGTCTTGCCCGACCCCGACCCGCCCGCGACGCCAATCACCACCGGCACGCCGTTCATGAGTCCTCCTGGGGACAAGGGCAGCGGAAACGGTAGTGGTCAGTGACTCGTGGCTAGTGGTCAGTCTGTCACGCGTGACACGCCAACCACTAGCCACTAGCCACTAGCCACTAGCCACTAGCCACTAGCCACTAACCACTAACCACTAGCCACTAGCCACTAACCACTAGCCACTAGCCACTAACCACTAGCCACTACTCCCCGTGTCCCTTCCTACAGTCCGTCGATGATGGCCGCGAAGACCGAGAACGGCTGGGCGCCGAGGACGACCTGGCCGTTGATGAGGAAGGTCGGCACGGCGTTGACGCTGTACTGCTGAATGCCCGCCTGCTCGATGGCCATGATGCCGGACTTCAACTCGGCGTCCGCCAGGCAGGCATCCACGTCGCTGGACGTGATGTCGAGGCCCGACACCGCCGCCTTGATGCCGGCGACGTAGTTGCCCGACGCCCAGGACGACTGGGTGCGGAACAGCGTGTCGATGGTCGTGAAGAACTTGTCGCCCGAGCAGCGGGCCACCATGCTGGCGGCCAGCGCGGCGTTGTCGAGCGGGAAGTCGCGGTAGACGTACTTCACGCGCCCGGTGTCGATGTAGGTGGACTTGATCTGGGGCAGCGTGTCGAGATCGAACGCCGCGCAGTGCGGGCAGGTGAGCGACGAGTAGCCGATCATCGTGACCGGCGCCGTGTCACTGCCGAGCGTCTTCTCGGCGAGCATGACGGAGAGCGGCGGCAGCGGGTGCGTCGGCGTCACCGGCGAGTCCGACGGCGCCGTCGGCGAACTCGAGCAGGCGCTGGTCAGCACGGCCGCCGCGGCCAGCACGACGGCCGCCAGCAGGGTGGAAAAGGGGTTGGGGCGATTCATACGGATCTCCGTAGCGGCCAGTGGCTAGTGGCTGGTGTGCCACACGTGACAGGCTGCCCACTGACCAGTGCCAACTGGCAACTACCGGCTACCCATGCGTTAGCCGTCCAGTCCTGCGCCTCGCAGGGCCGACGGCCGACCGCCGATGTCGATTGCCGGCCGTGAAGCGCCGGTCGTGGTCCGGTCCGTCGCGCCGGGCTCGGCTCGGCGGACCTCGAATTCGCCCTTCGCGCCGACCCGGTCCGCGCCCGGCTCTCCCGCGCCGGCCTACCGCCTACCGCCTACCGCCTACCGCCTACTGCCTACTGCCTACCGCCTACCGCCTACCGCCTACCGCCGACCGCCTACTGCCTACTGCCTACTGCCTACCGCCTACCGCCTACCGCCGACCGCCGACCGCCGACCGCCGACCGCCGGCCGTGAGACGCCGGTCGTGGTCCGGTCCGTCGCGCCGGGCTCAGCTCGGCGGACCTCGAATTCGCCCTTCGCGCCGACCCGGTCCGCGCCCGGCTCTCCCGCGCCGGCCTACCGCCTACCGCCTACCGCCTACCGCCGACCGCCGACCGCCGCTGGCCGCTGGCCGCCGACCACCGACCACCGACCGCCGCCTACTGCCGACCGCCGACCGCCGACCGCCGATCTACGCCATCAGGCTGCAGATGGCCGCGACGTTGACGATGTCGTCCACGCTGCAGCCGCGCGACAGGTCGCAATACGGTTTCTTGAGCCCCTGGACGATCGGCCCCACGGCCTCGGCGCCGCCGATCCGCTCGGTCAGCTTGTAGCCGATGTTGCCGGCGTTCAGGTCGGGGAACACCAGCACGTTGGCCCGGCCGGCCACCGGCGACCCCTTGCACTTGCGCTCGCCGATCGACGCCACGAGCGCGGCGTCGGCCTGCATCTCGCCGTCCACCATCAGGTCGGGCGCCTTCTCGCGGACGAGCGCGGTGGCCTTCTGCACCTTCTCGACCAGCGGGTGCGCGGCGCTGCCCCTGGTCGAGAACGACAGCATCGCGACGCGCGGCTCGAGGCCGGTGACCGCCTGGAAGTTCCGCGCCGAGCTGACGGCGATGTCGGCCAGTTGCGCCTCGTTCGGGTCGGGGTTGACCGCGCAGTCGGCGAAGCAGAGCATCCGGCCGTCGGGGAGCACCATGACGAAGTAGCTGCTGACGATCGAGATGCCCGGCGCGACGCCCACGGTGTAGATGGCGGCCCGGATGACGTCGCCCGTGGCCGACACGTTGCCGCCGACGACCGCCTTGACCCGGTCGGTCTCGAGCATCAGGCCGGCGAAGTAGAGCGGCTGCCGCACCAGGTCGGCCGCCTGCTCGCGTGTCATCCCCTTGGCCTTCCGCTTCTCGTGCAGGAGGCCGGTGAACTCGTCGCGCCACGGGCTCGCGGCCGGCTCGACGATCTCGATGCCGGCCAGGTCGAGGCCCGCCTCGGCGGCCACCCTGCGGATGGCGGCCTCGGCGCCGACGAGCACCGGGACGGCGGTCCGCTCGGCGTGCAGGGCGAGCGCCGCCTTCAGGACGCGGGCGTCCTCGGCGTCGGGCAGCGCCACCCGGTAACAGCGCCGTGCCGCGTGGGCACGGGTTTCGGCGATGAAGGAGTTGGTGGACATGGGAAGAAAGTGAGAAGTGAGAAGTGAGAAGTGAGAAGTAAGAAGTACGAAGTGCGATCTTGCGATCTTGCGAAGTAGTGACAACCGGCTGTCGGCTGTCGGCTGTCGGCTGTCGGCTGTCGGCGGCTGATGGCTGGCGGGCCGACCGCCGACCAGCTTGCCCACCGTAGCTCGACGTGTCCGCCGAAGCCACGTTGTGGCGCAGGCGGAAGAGCGAAGGCGGGCCGACCGCCGACCGCCGACCGCCGACCGCCGCTTGTCATCCCGGGAACGGCAGCGACTTCACCGCCCGGACGGTGTCGCGCGCGAGGATCAGCTCCTCGTTGGTCGGGATCACGTAGACCGGGACCCGGCTCGTGTCCGAGCTGATGAGCATCTCGCGCCCGCGGATCGCCTTGGCGTTGCGGCCGTCGTCGATCTCGACGCCGAGCCACTCCATGTTCCCCAGGATCCGCTTCCGGATGCCCGGCGCGTTCTCGCCGATGCCGCCGGCGAAGCAGATCGCGTCGGTGCCGTTCAGGATGGCCATGTAGCCGCCGATGTACTTCTTCACCCGGTAGCAGAACATCTCGATCGCGAGGATGGCGCGCCGGTCCTGGTGCTCCTCGGCCTCGCCCTCGAGGTCGCGCATGTCGTTGGTCAGCCCCGAGATCCCCAGCAGGCCCGAGCGCTTGTTGAGCGTCGAGAAGATCTCGTCGACGCTCGTCCCCTCCTTGTGCATCAGGAACTCGATGACCGTCGGGTCGATGTCGCCGCTGCGCGTGCCCATCATCAGCCCCTCGAGCGGGGTCATGCCCATCGAGGTGTCCACCGACTGCCCGCCCCGGATGGCGCAGGCCGAGCACCCGTTGCCCAGGTGGACGGTGATGATGTTGGTCTCCTTGCGCTGCTTCCCGGTGAGCTTCCGGTAGCGGAAGGCGACGTACCGGTGCGAGGTGCCGTGGAAGCCGTACTTGCGGATCTTGAACCGCCGGTAGAGCTGGTAGGGCAGCGCGTAGAGGTAGGCCGTCTCCGGCATCGTCGAGTGGAAGGCCGTGTCGAACACCGCCACCTGCGGCATCGCGGGGCCGAACAGCTCGATGGCCGCGAAGATCCCCTTCAGGTTGGCCGGGTTGTGCAGCGGCGCGAGGTCGATGCACTCCTGGATGCCCGCGATGACCGACTTGTCGATGAGGTGCGATCCCTTGAACCGCTCCGCGCCGTGCACCACGCGGTGGCCGACCGCGTGGATGTCGGAGAGGCCCGAGATGCCCGGGATGTGCGTCTCGGGCGCCATCACCCAGTTGATGACGTGGGCGAGCGCCGCCTTGTGATCGCGCAGCGGCTGGGCCCCGCGGAACGGCGGGTTGTCGCCGACCTGGAGGGTGACGATCGCCTCGCTGCCGATCCGCTCGATGAGGCCCTTGGCCAGCTGGCGATCGGCGTCCTTTTCGATCAGGTCGGCGTCGGTCTCGATGATCTGGAACTTGAGGGAGGAACTGCCGCAGTTGAGGACGAATACGTTCATGAAAGCACCCTGGGGGGGCAGATGAGGTTCCATCCATTCTAATCGATTCGCTCGATCAGCGATGGAACGGCCGGGCGGGGGCTCGCCCGGGCGCCGCCGGCGGCGGGCCCGATCACGGGTGGAAGCGGACCGTGAAGCGGACCTGGCGAACCGGCGAGCCGTAGAACGTCCCGAAGTTCGGCGACGCGATGTTCCGCTGCACGTCCTCCGGCGAGAACGTGTTCAGCGCGTTGATGATGACGAAGCCCAGCCACGGCTGGAACCGCCCGACGCGGAACCGGTGCTCGACCGACGCGTCGAGCGTGTGCTTGACCGGGAACCGCAGGCTGTTGCGCAGGCCGACGAAGTCGAGCTGCTCGTTCACGGCCGAGTACGGGTAGCCGGTCCGGATCTCCCCGGCGAACTCGAACGTCCAGTGGTAGGGCAGGTTGAACCGCGCGCGACCGACGAACCGGTTGGGCGCGTCGGTGTTGGTCGGCCCGTAGGCGTCGGGACGGACGACCGGGTTCGCGGTCAGGTCGAGGAAGTACCCGTAGGCGTCGTTCAGGTTCGCCCGCGACGACGACCGGGTGTACGACAGGTCGAAGTCCAGCGACGTCCCGCGCCGGACGTGCGCGCCGATCTCGGTGTCGTGGTAGCTCGACGTGCCGGTCGAGCTCAGCTCGATGACCCCCGTCGCGCCCGCGCTCGACGTGTCCACCACCAGCTCGTGGCTGCCCTTGCGCTGGAGGTGATTGACGCGGAGCGACAGCCACGGGGTGACCCGGTGCTCGTAGCCGATGTTCCAGGTGCTGCTGCGCGGCGTCTCGGGCGAGGCGCCGAGGACGTGCGTGTAGACCACCGGCGCGCCGAGCGGCGTCGTCCCGTCGGCGGCGAAGGCCGTCACGCTGGTCGGCGACAGCTGGCCGTAGGCCCCCGCCATCAGCGGCGTCTGCTCGAAGAACCGTCCCCAGCCGCCGCGGACCGTCGCGTTCCGGCTCTTGTCGAGCGCCACGGCGACGCCGAACCGGGGGATGAAGTTGGTCCGCGAGAAGACCCCGTCGCGCTCCACCCGCAGGCCGTACTCGACCAGCAGGTAGTTGTTGATGTGCCACCGGTCCTGGACGAAGCCCGCCAGGCTGGTCGCCGAGTAGCCGCCGAGCGCCGGCCCCTCGACCTGGCGGAGCGTCAGCGTCCCGTCCTCGCGCAGGATGTCGATCGGCCGGTACTGGATCTGCCCGTCGAAGGTGGCGTAGAACAGGTCGAGGCCCCCCTTGAACAGGTGCTCGCCCGTCAGGCCGCTCACGAAGCCCGACAGCGAGGCGCTCGCCTGCGCGGCCTCCGCCGTGCGCGCCTGCTTGCTGTAGTAGATGCCGGTGTTCTGCTCGGGCGCGAGGAACATGTCGGTCGCCGACCCGTGCCCGTCCACCGAGGTGCCGTAGTGCGTGTAGTGCGCCAGCGTCTCGAGGGCGAGCGTGTGCGGCAGCTGCGCCGTGTCGAAGACGCCCACGCGGTAGACGCGCTGCGTCAGGTCGGCCGTCACCTCGGGCGAGTTGAACGTGCTCAGCGTCGCCTCGTCGGCGTTCTGGGGCGCCAGCGCGAAGGTGGCCGTCAGCGTGTTCTTGGTGTTGACCACGTAGTCGAAGCGCGTGTACGAGCTGAGGCTCTTGGTCGTCTTCCGCTGGTCCTGCGGCCGGCTGGGGACGTCGCTCGACGTGTAGCTGAACTGCGTGCTCTGCGCCAGGAACAGCTTGTTGGGGATGATCGGCCCGCCCACCGCCACGTGCGGCTCGAACGCCCCGAGGCCGATGATGTAGAACGGGTTCGACCCGCGCTTGAGGATGAAGCCGGGCAGGAAGTTGCTGACGGTCGCGTTCCACTTGCTCCCGCCGCTGCGCGTCGAGACGACCATGACGCCGGTGGAGAAGTCGCCGAACTCGACCGCGTAGGGGTTGGCCATCACCTCGATCGAGCTGACCGCCTCGCCCGGCAGCTGCACCGGGCTGATCCCGGCCGCCGGGTCGAGCACCTCGGCCCCGTCCACCTGCAGGCCGATCTGGTTCGGCCGCCCGCCCTTGATGGCCCACTCGCGCCCGTACGCCGCCACGCCGGGCAGCCAGCGCAGCTCGGCCGCCACGTTGCCCGAGCTCATCGCCGATTCCGAGAGCTCGCGGCCGCTGATGCTCTCGACCGGCACGAGCGGCCTGGCCAGGCTCATCGTCGTGTCGGTCGTCGGCTTGACGTTGACCGTCTGCTCGATCTCGATGAGCTTCAGGTCGATGTCCACCGTGCGCGTCGTCCCGTCGGTGAGCTGCACGGGCTGCTTGCCGGGATGGAACCCCTCGATGCTCGCCGTCAGGCTGTAGACGCCACCCTTGGGCACCTCGATGCGGTACTGCCCGTTCTCGTCGGTGACCGTCTCGCCGGCCGGCTTGCCGTCGGCGCCGGTCAGCGTCACCACGACGCCCGGCAGGCGCATCTTTCCGTCGAGCGCGCTGATCGTCCCCGCCACCACCGTCGGCGGAGCCGCCACGGCGATCGCGGCGCCGGCCAGCACGAGGGCCGACGACAGCAGCAGACAGCAGGCAAGGCGGCGACAGGCCAGGGCGCGGATAGTCAACGGTTCATGCCTCTCGAAAATAACCCCTCATTCTAGCACTGCCCCGGCCCGTTCCGCGGCGCCGGCCGGAGCCTCAGGGGACGCTCCGCTCGTAGATGGTGACGCCCGCCACGCGCTCGCGCTCGCGGTAGTGCGCCTTCACGTACGCTTCGAGCCTCGGGTAACGCGTCATCGGGAACGCGCCGTAGTGATCCCACCCGGCCGTCGAGGCGTCCACCAGGAAGCGCGGCTTCCGCCTCGCCAGGTCGTCGAACAGCATCCTCCACGCCGGCCCCACCACGTTCGACTTCGGGTCGGCCAGCCCGGTCTGGCTGTCCGTGCCCGGGCTCGTCCCGGTCAGGTAGTCGCAGAACATGAAGCGGGTGCCGTCCCGCCGCCTGGCGAGCACGTACACCTCGGTCGAATGCCCCCAGACGAAGATCGTATCGTTCCGACCGCTGATTTCGTGCAGGCGCGCCGCCACCTGTTCGTACGGAGGCTTCGGGTCGAGGCGGCCCATCACCTCCGGACGCAGCACGGTCGTCACCGCCAGCGCCCCGAGCGCCGGGCCGGCGAACAGCAGCACGACGGCCACCCGAACCACCCGGGGCCGGGCGAACCGGTCCCAGAAGGCCAGCAGCGGCCCGGCCGCCAGCAGGCTCAGCGCCGGCAGGACCAGGTGGAAGTAGTGGCCGAAGAACCGGCCGCCGGCGCAGAGCGCGATCACCGACCCGGCCAGCCACGCCTCGGCGAGCGTGCGGGCCACCAGCTCCGCTCCCGGCTGGACGGTCCTGGCCAGCCCGCGCCGCCACCACTCGACCATCCAGCGCCAGGTTGCCGTCAACCCGAAGGCATAGGGCAGGAACGCCGCCGTCCCGAGCAGCGCCGTCCGCAGCAGCCCGAGCCGCCAGACCTCCCACCCGTGCGGCCCCGCGTCCAGGTACTTCGCGTTGTAGTCGAACCAGAACCACATGGAGCCCAGGCTGCCATCGACAGAGGCCCGCAGCAGGTACAGCGCCGGGACGACCGCCGTGCCGGCCAGCGTGACGGCCAGGCCGCCCAGGGCCCCGGCGACGGTCCGCCGCCGCCACCAGGCCTCGATGACGAGCGCCGTGCCGGGCACCGCGAGGAAGGTGGCCCCCTGGAACTTGAACGCGACGGCCACGCCCGTCAGCACGCCCGCCCCGAACAGCGTCTCCCACCCCAGGACGCGCCGGCGCCCGAGCCGGCTGAGGACCCAGGCGAACGCCACGGCCTGGGCCGCCAGCAGGAACAGCTCCCCGTTGGCCGCCAGCGCGTCGAAGTCGGGCATCGCCGTCGAGAACACCACCCAGAGCAGGGCCGCCATCCACCCGGCCCGCGGGTCGGCCCCCATGCGCAGCGCGGCGCGCGACAGCGCGAACCCGGTCAGCAGGACGGCCAGGATCACGAGTGCATGGGCCAGCTGCGTGTCGAACGGGCCGAGCACCTCGGCGCTCAGGAAGTAGACGTCGTAGATGGCCGGCGGCTTGTGATCGACGATGTCGCGGTAGAGCACCGCGCCGTGCCGCATGGCTTCGCCCGTCGTGGCGTAGACCGCTTCGTCCGACGAGAGGAGCGGCCGGCTGAACGCCGGCAGGCGAAGCAGGAGACCGACGAGCAGCACCAGGCCGACGAGCGCGGGGCGGGAGTGCCGCCGGAGGAAGAGCCTTGGCAAAATAGCCACTAAACCGCACTATAACATGGAGTTGGGCCACGCCCCCCGGGCGGCGGGTGACGAAAGTCATGCGTTTCGGGCAGGGGACGCGCTATGATTTCCCCTTAACGACCGGAAGAGGCCGAAGAGCCTGAAGAGGCTGGAGGAGAGATTGGGCATCTGGCACGTCATCGTCGAGAGCGCGCACCGGCTGGCAACCGCCAAGCCGGGCTACCTGCTCGCCGCTCTCGGGCTCTACGTGGCCAGCCTCGTCATCGTCGGCGCCCGGTGGCGCGGGTTCGTCCGGTCGATTGGCGGCGAGGTGGCCGTCTGGCGCGCCTCGCTGGCGACGCTGGGCGGGATCGCGGTCAACAACCTGGTCCCCTCGGGCCGGATCGGCGGCGAAGCCTGCCGGATCGCGCTCGTGCGCAAGCACGGCCTCGTGACGTGGCGGCAGGCGACGGTCTCGGCCGTCTGGGATCGGCTGTCGCAGGTGCCGGCCATCCTGATCCTCTCGGCCACGGCGGTCGTGGCCCTCAGGCACCTGGCGGTCAGCTGGCGGCAGCTGGCCGCGTTCGGCGCGGCCGTGGCGGCGCTGGCGGCCGTCGGGTTCGGCATCAACCGGCTGCGGCGGTCGGATTCGCGGCTGGGCGGCTGGCGCGAGCGCCTGGCGCTCGACCAGGCCAGCCTGAAGGTGTTCGCCGCGGCGTCGGGGCTGTCGGGCCTCATCTTCCTGCAGGACGTGCTGCGGATCTCGTGCGCGGCCCTCGCCTTCGGTGTCAGCCTGTCGATCCCCCAGGTGGCCTTGCTCTCGCTGGTGTCGCTGCTCGGCAGCCTGGCTCCGAGCATCGGCGGCCTTGGCCCGGTCGAGGGCGGCCTGGTCGCCGGCCTGATGGCCTTCGGCGTGGACCTCCCGACGGCGGCCGCGATCACGGCTGCCGAGCGGCTGATTTCATACGGGTTCAGCACGTCGGTCGGGGCGGCCGTGGTCGCCTGGCTTGGCGGCAGGTCGCTGTGGACGACGGTGCGCCGGGGCTCCTGGTCGGCGGACCCGCTGCAGCCGTGAGGTCGGGGCCCTCGACATGACTCCCTTGGAAGCAGACCAGGTCGGGCGGGACGTGTTGGGCGTGGTGCGCCGACTCTGCCGGCGCCCCGTGGACGTCGTGGCGCACAGCAAGCTCCAGGCCGACCTCGGGTTCGACTCCCTTCAGACGCTCGAGCTGGTGGCCGCGCTCGAAGACGAGTTCGGCGTGACGGTGCCGCTCGAACGCATGCCCCAGATCCAGACGGTTGGCGAAGCGGCGGCCTGCGTCCGCTCGCTGCTTGCCGAGAACGCCCGCCCCTGATGTCACCAGTCACCTTGCCCGAGGCCCTCGCGGCCGCCGCCGGCGGCGGCGGCGGATACGAATTCCTGGACGAACGCGGCGAGCCGGCGTCGAGCCTGCCGTTTTCGCGCCTGCTCGACGAGGCGCTGGCCGTGGCCGGGGGGCTGCGCGACGCCGGCCTCCAGCCCGGCGAAACGGTCGCGCTCATCGTCCCCGAGCCGCGCGACTTCCTGACGACATTCCTCGGCGCCTCGTGCGCCGGCCTGGTCCCGGCGCCGCTCTACCCGCCGGTGCGCCTCGACCAGTTCGAGGCCTACCTGCGGCAGACGATGCCCGCGGTCACGATCAGCCGCGCGGCGGCCGTCGTCACGACGACGCCGCTGCGGCGGGTGCTCGGCGCGTTCCAGTCGAACGTGCCGACCGTGCGGTCGGTCGTGGCCATCGAGAAGCTCGCCGGGACACCGCTGGACGAAGTGGCTCCGGTCGGCCTCGACGACCCGGTATTCCTGCAGTTCACCTCGGGCTCGACATCCGACCCGAAGGGCGTCGTCCTGACGCACCGGAACCTCGCGGCCAACGTGACGGCCATCGCGGGGCCCGACGGCCTGCGCCTGGAGGCGGCGGACCGCGGCGTGTCGTGGCTGCCGCTGTTCCACGACATGGGCCTCATCGGGATGGCGCTGACGGTGCTCTACGCCGGCACCTGGACCGAGTTCCTCTCGCCGCTGGCCTTCCTGAAGCGGCCGGCGGTATGGCTGAAGGCCATCACGCGGACGCGCGGCACGATCAGCTTCGCCCCCAACTTCGCATACGACCTGTGCACGCGCCGGGTGACGCCGCGCGAGATGGCCGAGCTGGACCTGTCGCGGTGGCGCGTGGCCGGCTGCGGCGCCGAGCCGGTGCGGGCCGAGACGCTGGCGCAGTTTGCGAAGAAGTTTGCCGACGCCGGGTTCCGGGCCGAGGCGTTCCTGCCGTGCTACGGCATGGCCGAGCACACGCTGGCCGTCACCTTCCCGCCGCTCTGGCGCGAGCCGCGCGTGGACGTGGTGGACGCCGGGCAGCTTTCGACGGCGCACCGGGCCGTGACGCCCGTGAACGGGCAGTCGATGCGGGCCGAACTGGTCAGCTGCGGGCGCCCCTTCCCGGGCCACGAGGTGCGCGTGGCGGATTCGAAAGGCCACCAGCTGCCCGAGCGCCACGTCGGCCAGATCCTGCTCAAGGGGCCGTCCGTGTTCCGCGGCTACCTCAACCGCGACGACCTGACGCGCGGGGCGCTGGCCGGCGGCTGGCTGCACTCGGGCGACCTGGGCTACTTGGCCGACGGCGAGCTGTACATCTGCGGCCGGGTCAAGGACACGATCATCGTCAACGGCCGGAACTACTACCCGCAGGACCTCGAGCAGGCGGCCGGCGACGTGGCCGACGTGCGCCGCGGCCGCGCCGTGGCGTTCGGCACGCAGGCAGGCGGCGGGCGCGAACAGATTGTCGTGGTCGTCGAGCCGGCGCAGGCGCCGGCCGCCGACGATCTGGCCGACCGGGTCAGGGGGCGCATCGCCGAGGCCACCGGGGTGCTGGTGGACGAGGTGGTCGTCGTGCCGACGGGCTCCATCCCGAAGACGACCAGCGGCAAGCTGCAGCGCAGCCGGGTGAAGCAGCGGTACGAGGCGGGCGTCTTGCACCACCCGCGCGACGTGACGAGCCGCGTTCGCCTGGTCGGCCACGTCATGCGGACGCAGCTCGTCTACGCCCGCGCCCACGCGGCCAAGATGCTGAAGGGGTGGAAGGGGAAGGGACGGTAATCGGCGGTCGGCGGTCGGCGGTCGGCTGTCGGCTGTAGGCGGTCGGCGGTCGGCGGTCGGCGGGGTTACGCTCTCACGCTGGGAACTGAGCTACGGCCTTCAGGAGATTCTGCAATTCCCGTGCAACGTGGTCGGTGCATTCTCTGCACGTGGCCGCCGCATCTTCTTCCTTTAGTAACTCCAAGTCCACCGCGAGGTGCAGCAGATATTCGACCTCGCAGGCTGACCCCAGCGCCACTTCGATGAATCGCCGGTACTCTTTGGCGGTATCTCTCCGGCAGCCTTCCACGATATTGGTGGGGATGGAGACCACCGCTCGGCGCATTTGGGCGCTCAGGGCATAGCGCTCGGACGCTGGCAACCGGTCCGTGACCCGA
>JAJXZZ010000446.1 GCA_021779795.1 Acidobacteriota bacterium
GACCACGGCTGGCTGAACACCTACCACACCTTCTCGTTCGCCGATTACCACGATCCGGAGCACATGGGATTCCGTGGGCTCCGGGTCATCAACGAGGACCGCGTGCAGCCCGGGGAAGGGTTCGGCACGCACCCTCACCGCGACATGGAGATCATCTCCTACGTGCTCGAAGGAGCGCTCGAGCACCGCGACTCGATGGGGAACGGATCGGTGATCCGGCCGGGTGAGGTGCAGCGGATGAGCGCCGGGACCGGTGTGACGCACAGCGAGTTCAACGCGTCCCGGGAGGAACCGGTGCACTTCCTGCAGATCTGGATCCTCCCGGCGCAGCGCGGCCTCGCACCGGGCTACGAGCAGAAGACGTTCCCCCGCGCGAAGCAGAGGGGGAGGCTGCGGCTGGTGGCGTCGCCGAAGGGCCGCTACGGCAGCGTGACGATTCACGCCGACGCGCTGGTGTACGCGGGCCTGTTCGACCAGGGCGTGGCCGGGACGCTGCCGATCGCGGAGGGCCGCCACGCGTGGGTGCAAATCGCCCGCGGCCAGGCGCGCGTCAACGGCCAGAACCTGAAGGCCGGCGACGGCGCCGCGCTGTCCGAAGTTCCGGGCGTACAGATCACCGGCATCGACGCGAGCGAGATCCTCGTCTTCGACCTGGCCTGACGATCCCGGCGAGAGCCATCGTCGCGGCCCATAGCCGGAGGTCTCGAAAGAGGGCCCTAGCGCGGGCGGCCCGCGGCCTGCGGCATCTCGCCGACGACCTTCCCCTCGGCGTCCAGCATCTGCAGCGCCGGCGTTCCGTCCGGCGCCACGCGGAGCACGATGCGGTCCCGGCCCTCCATGTCCTTCAGCCGGAGGACCGATCCGCCATCGCTGGCCCTGCCGAGCACGACCCTCGTGTGGTCACCGGGATGGGTCGCCGCGAACTTCTTCCACTCGGCGGCACGCTGGTCCTCGGGGAGCTTCGAGATGCGGGCGCTGGCCTCGAGCGCCTCCTGGATCGAGTAATCCCCCCGGTCCTGCATCGTCAGCGTCGAGTATGTGCTCTTACCCTCCTGGCCGGCATCGACGGTGAAGATCTGATCCTGCATGTACTTGTCGAAGCTCAGGTGGACGTTGCTGCCGGTGACGCGTCCCGCCTTGTCCACCGACAGGCCGTAGACGAGCCCGCCGTCCTCGGTTCCCTGGTCGTCGAAGAACAGCAACCCCGCAACCTGCCTGGTGGGATGAGGATACTGCTTGTTCCGGATGTAGACGCCGGGCGCGTTGGCCTTGTTGCTGAGGATCAGTCGAATCGTCCCGTCGGGCTCCACCACGTTGATGCGATGCACGGTAATCTCGTCGAACGTTGCCCTTCGCTCCACGGCGGCAAAGCCGTAGAAGACGGTCAGGCAGAGCACGACCGTCAGGCAACATGAATAGGCCGCGAGAAAACGCCGGCTGGAGAGAAATCGAGTCAACACTCAGGACTCCTTCTTCGAACTCCGACCCCTACGGCCCGTCATGGCCGCGATTCTAGCGGGGCGGCAGGGGAGAGGCAAACGAGGGGGTAAAGTAGAGACAAGGGTATCGTGCGATCGTGCGATCTTGCGATCTGGCAAGGCTGAAGCCTCGCCCTACCGTTGATCGTGTGACGGCGCCTTCGGTAGGGCAACCCTTCAGGGTTGCCTGAGATGTCCGGGATCGCACGATCGCGAGATGAGTAGATTCAGGAGGCCCCGATGCGGATGCCGGTGATCTTCGCCGCGCACGGCGCGCCCGTCCTGCTCGACGACGAGGTGTGGATGGCGGAACTCGCCGGCTGGGCGAAGGCGATGCCCAGGCCGGCCGCGATCCTCATGATCTCCGCGCATTGGGAGCAGCGGCCGACGACGTTGGGGGCCACGCGCACGGTGCCGCTGGTCTACGACTTCTCCGGCTTTCCGGCCAGGTATTACGAGACGAAGTACCCGAGTCCCGGCGCTCCCGAGCTGGCCGGCAGGGTCCGCGGCCTGCTGGACGCCAGGGGAATCCCGTGGTCCGACGACGAGGGGCGCGGCCTCGACCATGGCGCGTACGTGCCGCTGGTGGCGATGTACCCCGAGGCCGACGTGCCCGTGCTGCAGGTGTCGATGCCGGCTCTCGATCCGCGCGAACTCGTCGAGCTCGGCCGTGCGCTGGCGCCGTTGCGGGAGGACGGCGTGCTCGTCTTCGGGAGCGGCTTCCTCACGCACAACATGCGCTACGCCTTCAGGCCGGGCATCCCGTCGTGGGCGCGGGAATTCGACGCGTGGGCGGAAGAGGCGCTGCTCGCGTTCGACGTGGACCTGCTCGAGGATTTCCGCCGCCGGGCCCCCGCCCCCGACCTTGCCCTGCCGACGTGGGAGCACTACGCGCCGCTGCTCGTCAGTGCGGGCGCCGCCGCCGAAGGCGCGGCCAGGCCGGCCGTGACGTTCCCCATCACGGGCTTCTGGATGGGCGGGGCGTTCACGCGGCGGTCGGTGCAGATCGATTAGAGAGGGACGACGATAGGGGTCGGAGCGGTTTTCGCGGCTTACGTTCTTGAAATTCATGAATGTAATCGCCGAAAACCGCTCCGACCCCTGCGGCCCCTCATGATACCCGCCGCCAGGGGCGTTCCCTGGGGCCGCCTCGACGGCCGCCGGCGCGCTAGTACCCCCTCGGCTGCCCGTCGTGGCGCGTGTCGGCCACGCCGACCCACGAATCGCCGCGGCGGACGATCATGTAGAGCCGCGCGTATTCCGGCGAGGGCGGCACCGGGTCGTACCCCATCACCCGAATCTCGTGGAGGAATCC
>JAJXZZ010000447.1 GCA_021779795.1 Acidobacteriota bacterium
GAAGACGCGGAGCACGGGGAGCGTCGCGGCGCCGTCGAGGGCCGCGAACGAGCCGCCCTCGGCGGGGGTCGCCGCCGGGGTCCAGCGGTAGAGCTGCGGCACATAGATCCCCGGGATGCGGGCGAGCGCGCGCAGCATCTCGCCGCGCGGCCGCCCGGCGGCCTTCCCGGCCGCGACCGCGTCGAGCAGCGCGCGCAGCAGGACCTCGCCGTCGCCGATCGCGAACGCGTCGAAGAGATCGGCGACCGGCTCGGGGTTTGCCATGCACGGGCCGCCGCCGACGATCAGCGGATCGCCCTCGGCACGGTCGCGCGCGAAGCGGGGAATCTCCGCGAGGTCCAGAAGGTACGGCACGTTGACGTAGTTGAGCTCGGTCTGCAGCGTGATGCCGACGAGGTCGAACTCCCGCGCCGGGTGGTAGGACTCCAGCCCGTACAGCGGCACCCCGGCGGCGCGCATCGCCGCCGCCATGTCGGGCCACGGCGCGAACGCCCGCTCGGCGAGCGTGTCGGGGCGCGAGTTCGCAATGTGGTAGAGGATCCGCGTCCCCTGGTGTGACATCCCGATCCCGTACTCGTCGGGGAAGGCGAGGAGCAGGCGGACCGCCACCGAACCCCAACCCTTCACGATGGTGTTGCGCTCGAGGCCGAGGTAGCGGCCGGGCTTTTGCACGCCGGGCAAGAGTCGATCGAGCGCGGCGCGGATTTCTTCAGGTGTCATCCGACCCCCCGCGGATTCTAACGGCAATCCCTCACTTCACATTCTTCACCGGCGGCTCTTGCTATCTTCGCGGGCCGCAGGTTCGGGCCTCGGCGGCGGGACACCGGCTGGGGCGATCATGGCAGCCTCGGCTGTGCGGCCCTGTGCGGCGAGCAGCGCCGCATAACCACGCCGCACCTGCCGGTTGAGCGCGTTCAAGTCAACCCGGCCGCCGAGGTTCGTTGGTCGTGAGGAGGCCGCCTGCCCGAGCAGCGAAAGGGCCCCGATGTAGGCGTGCTCGGCGGCCCGCATGTCGCCGGCTCGGGCCGCGTCCTGCGCCCGTACGGCGGCGGCTTCCGCGCGCTCGCCGAGCGTGTACCCGGTCGGATCACCGGCGATCGCCACCCCGACCGCAGCGGCCAGCGCGACATGGAGCAGCACCTGCCGGTGTTGGCCGTGCCGAACGCCGTGCCAGGTGGCCACGACGAACCTCGCCGCGAGGATGCAGAGCGCTGGGTAGAGGGCGAGACGGAACCGCTCGGTGACGAAGAAGGCGACCACAGTGGCGGCATAGACCGCCAGGAACGACACCAAGATCGCGCGGCCGCGCCGCTCTCCGGGCCACACGGCGCCGGCCAGGGCGAGTGGGGCCAGCCACTGCCAGCGCGGGAGATAGCGCAGCGGCCGCCAGCTTTCCAGGGTCGCCGCCAGGTTACGCTGGTCCCCGATTTCGAAGGCGCCGCAAAGGTAGAAGAGTTTCCGTGCCGTCAACCGCAGCCAGTCCGCGGGATGACCGCGGATCCATGCCCACGCCCTCCCGAACCAGAAACCTGAGACCTCCGACGGCTTGAGCGCCCGATGCTCTGTCTGCTCGGCCACGAAGCGACCCGCCGAGAGGACGTTGTCCGTGTAGGTCCCGTTGGCGGCGTAGGTGGCCATGTCGGTCGGCCCCGGCATGAACGACTCGTCTCCCGAGGCTTCGGCGCTGTTGCCGATATAGAAGTTGACACCGCCCTGTGACGCGATCAGGTCGAAGTCGTGACTCACCACCCAGTTGTGCAGCGTCACCGGAGCGATGGGCAGGGCGAGCCCGATCAGGAAGAGCGCCGCCGTTCGGAGCAGACGTGCACCGCGCTGGCCCACCCGCCAGGCGGCCAGGCCGAGCGCGGCGGCCGCGAGCGGCACGAGCGCCAGGATGTTCGGCCGTGTGATCGCCGCCAGGCCGAGCGCCGCGCCGAGCCCGAACGCGGCGACACCCGACGGGGCCCGCTCCGCCCGCTCGAATGCGAGGAGGGCAAGGACCACCAGCGGCACGAAGAGGCTCTCCACGAGCAGCTCGAGGTCGAAGACGACTAGGGATGCGGCGCTGGCGTACAGCAACCCGGCGAGAAGCCCGACCTGCCGGCCGAACAGACGGGCCCCGAGCAGCCCAACCATGACCGCGGCCAGCGAGCCGACGAGGATCTGAACGACTCGGGCGACCAACAGGTTCGGTCCCACCAGGGCGAAGAGGACGCCGAGGGCGTACGGGTACAGCGGTGCACGGAAGAACGCCTCGGAGCCGAGCAGGTGACCGCGGCTCACCGCCTCGGCCCACTGGACGTGCCAGCGGGCGTCGAGAAACGGGCTGAAGAAGTCGGAGGCCATGCACGCGGCGCCGAGGTACGCCAGACGCCACGAAACCGCGACCGCGGCGACCAGAGCGGCCTGGCGCCACCCGAGGCCGTGGCCCTTTGAAGGAACAGGGTCGGACAATTCCATCTTGCCGGGCCCGAGTGTAGTGGCGCCCCGGGGGGTGTCAAGGACCAAACGTCGCCGGTGCGACGCGTGGCCAGGCCGCAGTCCGGGCGAGCGTGCAGCCGACGCGGCTGCTCGGGCGGCCGGGGGTGACGTGAGCTTCGCGAGTCACGATCCACGAACCACGATCCACGAACCACGGTCTTCCCCGGGGTTGGCGCTACACTCCCCGGCCGTGGAGGGTGGGCGACGGTGCAGGTCAGGCGCTTCCCCAAGATCCCGGATCTCCCGGTCTCGGTGCTCGGCTTCGGCTGCATGCGGCTGCCGGTGCTCGGCGGCGACGCCGCCCGCATCG
>JAJXZZ010000448.1 GCA_021779795.1 Acidobacteriota bacterium
GGGCGCGAGGCGGGCGGAGCCGCAACGGGCGCCGGGGCCCGGGCGGGTGCCGGCGCGGCGGCGGGCGTCTCGAGCAGGGCCGAGATGTCCTCGTCCTTGCCGCCGATGACCGCGATGAGCGCGCCCACCTTGACCGTGTCGCCGGGCGTCGCCACCAGCTTGCGCAGGACGCCGTTGGTGTAGGCCTCCATCTCGACGGTGGCCTTGTCGGTCTCCACCTCGGCAAGCGTCTGGCCGGTCTCGACCTGGTCGCCTTCCTGCTTGAGCCAGCGGAGGATGCGCCCCTCCTCCATCGTGTCGCTCAACTTCGGCATGACCACGCGGGAAGCCATAGCGTCGACCTCAGTCAGGATTCGGGATTCGGGATTCCGGATTCGGGATTCAGGCCTGACTCCTGACTCCTGACTCCTAGTTAAACGAGATACAGCACTTCCTTCACGGCTGACACGACACGGTCCGGCGACGGCATCGCCATGTGCTCCAGGTTCTTCGCGTAGGGCATCGGCACGTCGGCGCCGGTGACGCGCGTGACGGGCGCGTCGAGGTCGCCGAACGCCTCGCTGTGGACCATGTAGGCGATCTGCGCGCCGATGCCGCTGTACTTCCAGCCCTCTTCGACGATCACGCAGCGGTTGGTCTTGCGCACCGAGGCGAGGATCGGCGCCTCGTCGAGCGGGCGCAGCGTGCGCGGGTCGATCACCTCGCACGACACCCCCTGGGCGGCGAGCGACTCGGCCGCCTCGAGCGCCACGTTGACCATCTTCGACCAGGCGACAATCGTGACGTCGGTCCCCTCGCGCTTCACGTCGGCGACGCCGATCGGCACGAGGTACTCCTCGTCGGGCACCTCGCCCTTCGACCCGTAGAGCGTCTCCCCCTCGAAGAAGATCACCGTGTCGTCGTCGCGGATCGCCGCCTTGAGCAGCCCCTTGGCGTCGTAGGGCGTCGAGGGGGCGACCACCTTCAGCCCCGGCACGTGCGCGTACCACGACTCGATCGACTGCGAGTGCTGCGCGGCCAGCTGGTGGGCCGCGCCGCCCGGGCCCCGGACGACCATCGGGATCCTGAACTGGCCGCCGGACATGTAGAACATCTTCGCGGCGCCGTTGATGATCTGGTCCATCGCCAGCATCGAGAAGTTCCACGTCATCATCTCGATGACCGGCCGCAGGCCGACCATCGCGGCGCCCACGCCGACGCCGGCGAAGCCCTCCTCGGTGATCGGCGTGTCGATGACGCGCCGCTCGCCGAACTCCTGGAGCAGGCCCCGGCTGACCTTGTAGGCGCCCTGGTAGATGCCGACTTCCTCGCCCATCAGGAACACTTTCGGGTCGCGCCGCATCTCCTCGCGGAGCGCCTGGTTCAGGGCATCACGGTAGGTGATCACGGGCATAGGCGATACTCTTCGGCGGTCGGCGGTCGGCGGTCGGCGGTCGGCGGTTGACGGCCGACCGCCTATTTGCTCAACGTGTATGGCCCGTACGGCTGGCTGTACACGTCCTCGTACAGCGCGGCCGCGGCCGGCTCGGGGCTGGCCTCGGCAAACGCCACGGCCTGGTCCACGACCGCGCGCACCTCGGCGTCGAGGCGCTCGAAGCCGGCCTGGTCGATGACGCCACGCCCGGACAGACCCTTGAAATAGGTCCGGATCGGATCCTTGAGCTTCTGCTCCTCGACTTCTTGCTTGGTGCGGTAGTGCCCGTGCACCGGGTCCGACATCGAGTGGCCCATGAAGCGGTAGCAGCGCGCCTCGATGAGCGTCGGCAGGTGCTCCCGCCGCGCCAGCGCCACCGCGCGCCCGACCGCCTCGCGCACGGCGAGCACGTCCATGCCGTCCACCGTCTCGCTCGCCATGTCGTAGGCGCACGCCCGCTGGGCGACGTCGTAGATGGCCGACGCCCGCTCGATGGCCGTTCCCATCCCGTACCGGTTGTTTTCCACGATGTAGACGCAGGGCAGCTTCCAGAGGGCGGCCATGTTGAGCGACTCGTGGAAGCCGCCGATGTTGACCGCCGCCTCGCCGAAGAAGCAGAGCACGACCTGCGGCCGCTCCTCGTACTTCAGGGCGAACGCCACGCCGGTGGCCAGCGGGATGTGGCCGCCGACGATCGCGTGGCCGCCCAGCAGACGGTGCTCGGCGTCGAACAGGTGCATCGACCCGCCCTTGCCGCGCGAGACGCCGGTGTCCTTGCCGAACAGCTCGGCCATCACCCGGCCCGGATCGCTGCCCTTGGTGATCGCGTGCACGTGGTCGCGGTACGAGCAGAAGATGTAGTCGTCGGGCTCGAGCGTCGAGAGCGCGCCGACCGACACCGCCTCCTGCCCGATCTGCAGGTGGCAGAACCCGCCGATCTTCTGGAGGGCGTACATCTCCGCGCACCGCTCCTCGAAGCGGCGGCCGAGCAGCATCTTGCGCAGCAGCCCGACCTCGGTGTCTGCCGGCAGCGAGGGGGCGGGATTCGTTACGCGTGTGTTGGCCATAGCGACTCGCCGTACGCATCAGCCTGCTCGTGCGCGTGGTAGGACGAGCGCACCAGCGGCCCGGATTCCACGTGCCCGAAGCCCATGGTGAGCGCCGTGGACTTCAGCATCTCGAACTCTTCGGGATGGTAATAGCGGACCACCGGCAGGTGCGACGCCGACGGGCTCAGGTACTGGCCGATCGTCAGGATGGCGCAGCCCGCCTCGCGCAGGTCGGCGAGCGTGGCGACCAGCTCGTCCCACGTCTCGCCGAGGCCGACCATCAGGCCGGACTTGGTCGGGATGCCGGGCGCGTAGGTGCGTGCCCG
>JAJXZZ010000049.1 GCA_021779795.1 Acidobacteriota bacterium
GCCCCGTAGAGCGTGACGGCCCAGATGAGCGTCAGGCCGCGGCGCTCGATGGCGTCCACCTGCCGCACCATCACGAGGCTGGCCACGAGCGCGCCGGCCGAGGGGGCCGCGTACAGCAGGCCGTAGCCGTGGGCGCCGACGCGCAGCACGTCCTGGGCGAAGATCGGCAGCAGGGCCGTGGCCGACGAGAAGAAGGTCGCGAAGAAGTCGAGCAGCATCGTCGAGCGGATCATCGGCGACGCGAACACGAAGCGCAGCCCCTCGCGGGCGGCCTTCAGGCTGATCTCGGCCCCGGCCGGCGAGGCCGCAGCCCTGACGTCCCGCATCATCAGCACGCCGACGATGACGGCGATGAACGACAGCGCGTTGACGAGGTACGCCCACGCGACGCCGCCGACGGCGATCGTCAGGCCCGCCAGCGACGGCCCGGCCACCGACGCCGCCTGGAAGATGATCGTGTTCAGGCTGAGGGCGTTCGGCAGGTCCTCGCGCGGCACGAGGTTCGGGATGAGCGACTGCCGCGCCGGCGCGTCGAACGCCGAGGCGGCCGAGGTCAGCGCCGCCAGGACGTAGATCGGCCAGACCGACGCGAGGCCCCGAAAGGTCAGCGCCGCGAGGATGCCGGCCAGGATGGCCATCACCGACTGGGTGACCAGCATGAGCCGCCGCCGGTCGAGCACGTCGGCCACGACGCCGCTCATGAGCGAGAAGGCGATGATCGGGACGACCTTCACGAGGCCGACCAGGCCGAGCGCGATCCCCTTGCGGTCGGGCGAGACGAGCAGCGACACGTGCCAGAGGATGGCCGCCGTCTGCATCATCGTCCCCGAGACGGAGATCAGCTGGCCGATCCAGAGGAGACGGAAGTTGCGGTGACGAAGCGAAGGAACGTGCTCGAGGACCACGGGCTCACAGCATCGAACGGCCCTCGTCCGGGGGCCGGGCAGCGCGGCGGACCGCCTGCCGGGTTCAGGCGCGCAGCTCGACGATCTCGGCGTCTGCCACGCCGTTACGGATGGTCAGCCGCGCGACGCTCGGCCGGAGGTCGAAGCGCCGCGGCCCGGCGGCCCCGGGGTTCACGACCAGCCGCGCCCCCGCGCGCACGATCAGCGGCCGGTGCGTATGGCCGTACACGATGACGTCGGCGTCGTAGCGGGCCAGCAGCGCCGCCGGCGTCGGGCTTCCCAGCTCGTGCCCGTGGCTGACGTGCACCGCCACGCCGCAGACGACCTCGGTGAACTGGCGGCAAAGGCCGGGGTCGTCCGCGAGGTCGGTGTTCCCGTACACCGCCTGCACGGGCGCGATCTGCGCGAGCACGTGGAGCACCTCGCGCCCGCCGACGTCGCCGGCGTGGAAGATGGCCGACACCCCCTCGAACGCCTCGAACACGTCGGGGCGCACCAGCCCGTGGGTGTCGGCGATGAGGCCGATGGCGCACGCGCCGTCCGCCGCGCCGCGGCCGGTCAATGGTGCCCGAGCACGCGGTGCGGCACGTACGGCTCCTCGAGGCGCCGGCGCTCCTCCTCGGACAGGGTGATGTCGAGCGCCGCCGCCGACTGCTCGAGGTGCTCGATCCGCGAGGCCCCGATGATCGGCGCCGCCACGCCAGGCTGCGCCAGGAGCCACGCCAACGCCACCTGCGTCGGCCTGGCGCCCCGCGCCTTCGCGACCTCGACGACGCGGCCGGCGACGTCGAAGTCGGCGTCGGTGTAGTAGAGCTTCTGGCCGTAGTCGTCGGTCTTCGCCCGCGCCGTCTCGCCCCAGTCCTCGCGGCGGCGGTTGCCGGCCAGGAACCCCCGCGCCAGCGGGCTCCAGGGGATCACGCCGACCCCCTCGAAGCGGCAGAGCGGCAGCATCTCCCGCTCCTCCTCGCGGTAGACCAGGTTGTAGTGGTTCTGCATCGAGACGAAGCGCGTCCACCCGTGCCGGTCGGCCAGGTACAGCGCGCGGGCGAACTGCCACGCGTACATGCTCGAGGCGCCGATGTAGCGCGCCTTGCCCGACTTGACCACGTCGTGCAGCGCCTCGAGCGTCTCCTCGATGGGCGTGTGCGGATCGAGGCGGTGGACCTGGTAGAGGTCCACGTAGTCCACGCCGAGGCGGCGCAGCGAGGCGTCGATGGCGTCGAGGATGTGCTTGCGCGACAGCCCGCGGTCGTTGGGTCCCTCGCCCATCGGGAAGAAGACCTTGGTGGCGATCACCACCTGGTCGCGCGTCGTGAAGTCGCGGAGGGCGCGACCCAGCACCTCTTCGCTCGCGCCGAGCGAGTACATGTCGGCCGTGTCGAAGAAGGTGATCCCGAGTTCGAGCGCTCGCTTGATGAACGGCCGGCTCTCCTCCTCGGACAGCACCCAGGGACGCCAGGCCGGGGTCCCGTAGGTCATCGCGCCGAGGCAGAGCCTCGACACCTTGAGGCCGGACTTGCCGAGATTGACGTAGTGCATGGCGCTCCGCCGATCGTGCCCGTGGGGCCGAATCAGCTTCGATTATATCGCGCGGCCGGGCCGGCGGGCCCCGGTCACGCGCCGGGGATCCAGGCCACCGCGTCGATCTCCACGCGGAGCCCGGCGTGCGGCAGCGAGGCCACCGCGACCGTCGTGCGCGCCGGCCGGTGGTCGCCGAAGACGCGGGCGTAGACGGCGTTCATGGCGGCGAAATCGCGCATGTCCACCAGGAAGACGCCGCACCGCAGGACGTGCGAGAGGTCCGTGCCCGCCGCCTTCAGGATGGCGGCGATGTTGCGGAACACCTGGTCGGCCTGCGTTTCGACGTCGAGGCCGGCCAGCTGGCCGGTAGCGGGGTCGGTCGCGCCCTGGCCCGAAACGAACACGAGCCGGTCGAAGACGGTGGCCGGGGAGTACGGGCCGACCGGCGTCGGCAGCCCCTCGGCGTGGACCGGGCGGAACGGCGACTGGCTGTCCATGAAGGCCTCCATCGACAAAAAAGCCGGGGCCCGGTCGTGCCCGGACCCCGGCTCGATGATACCAGCCGGGCGGCCGCCGACGAACGCGGCCGCCGCGAGGCTTTCTCAGAACATGAACGACACCGACGCGCTCAGCAGGTTGGCGTCGAAGCTGTAGATGCCGTTGTTGGGCATCGCGCCCGTGCGGCCCGCGCGGTCGGGCTGATAGAGATACATGTAGGCCGCGTCGAACCGCAGCGACCGGGTCAGCTGGTAGCCCAGGCCGACGTTGAACTCGCGCCGCGACCCCTCGGGCAGGTTCGGCGTCACCGTCTGATCGGGGGCCGCCGCGCCGTGCAGGTTCACGCCGCCGCGGACGACCGCCCGCTTGCCGAGGCCGATCTCGGTGCCCAACCGGACGCCGCTGACGTTCTTGTACGACTCGGTGATGCTCTCGCTGAGGTACTCCCCGTCGATCGGGAGGACGGCGAACGCGCTCCAGTGGGTGAACTGGTAGTCGGCGAACACCTCCACCTGCGGCATCACCTTGTACGCGACGCCCGCGACGAACTGCGACGGCAGCGGGATCGACGAGGTCGCCGACTGGTTGCTGAGCTGGCCGCCGGTGGCGAACAGCGGCGCGAGCAACGGGTCGATCGGGTAGCCGCCCAGCGTCGGCGGCAGCGACAGGCCGGTGTCGATCTGCGTCGTCCTGATGGCGCCGTTGGTGATGCCGACGACCTGCTGGGAGAGGAACCGGGCGCCGAACGAGACGCGGTCGTTCGCCTTGACCTGCACGCCGACGTGGTAGCCGGCATGCCAGGCGTGCCCCTTCAGTTGCAGGTCGGCGAAGTCGGTGCCGGCCGGGACGCCAACCTGGCCGAAGGTGTACGGCGTGCCGGGGATCGCCACCGGCGCCAGGTCCAGCCGCTGCCGCAGTTCGACGTTGAGGTACGTGATGTCCACGCCGCCGCCGACCGACACCTGGTCGTTGACCTTGAAGGCCACCGTCGGCTGGAAGTAGACGCCCTGGACGAGGCTCTTGTAGCCGAGGAACCGGCCCTCGGAGGTCGCGGGCCAGTCGGTCGTCAGGCCGTAGGGCGCGAACACGCCCAGGCCGAACGCCACCCGTTTCATGAACGGGGCCGACACGTAGAAGTTCGGCACCGGGTACCACTTGTCGTTCAGCTTGCTGACCGTGCCGTCGAGCGGCCCGCCGGAGGTGTCGGTGAACGTGCCCTTCGGCCCGATGAGCGCGCCGCCGAGCGTCACCGTCTTCGACGTGAACGACAGCGCCGCCGGGTTGAAAAAGACGCCGGAGGCGTCCCGGCACGGGTCGGCGACGCCGGCGCCCGCGCGCCCCATCATGCAGGCGCCCTGCTCGTAGACGCCGAAGCCCTGGGCCGACACCGGCGCGGCAGCGGCCAGACCGACCGCGAGGCCGAGCACGCAGAAACTCAAGAATCGATACATTGCTCCTCTTCCTCCACTGCTGGGGGCCGCATCGACCGGCCGCAGCCCTGAAAACAGGCAATTTCGCCGCGAAAGAGGCTAGCACAACCCCCGGAAACCGCGAAGCGGTTTGTACGGGGACCATGGCGCCGGCACCCAGGCAGGCTGGCGCTGCGGCGGCCCGGCCGGCCGACGTGAACCCCGGTTCACGCGCGTCGCGTGCACTTCCCGTGAGCCTTCCGTCTCGAGCCTTGAGCCCTGAGCCGTGAGCCCTGGGGCTAGCGCCTCGCGCCCGGTCCCTTCAGCGCGCGGCCCGGCCGCTCGCCGGTGATCCTGCCGCCGGACACGACCGGCCGGCCGTTGACCAGGACGTAGCGGACGCCGACCGCGTAGTGCATCGGGTCCGCGTAGGTGGCCACGTCGCGAATCGTCGCCGGGTCGAACACGGTCACGTCGGCCGCCATGCCCGGCCGCAGGATGCCGCGGTCCTCGAGGTGCACGCGCGTGGCCGGCTGGGAGGTCATCTTGCGAATCGCGTCCTCGAGCCGCAGGACGTGTTCGTCGCGCACGTACTTGCCGAGGATCCGCGCGAAGGTGCCGAACGCGCGCGGGTGGGTCTTGGACTCGGCAAGCGGGCCGTCCTCCGCCTTGGCGCCCGCGTCGGTGTCGAAGCTCACCAGCGGGCTCTGCATCGCCTTCACCACGTCGTCCTCACGCATGATCGAGATCACGACCTCGCTGTGCCCGCGGTCGGCGATGACCAGGTCCATCACGGCGTCGCGAGGATCCTCGCCCATCGCCTGGCCGATCTCGGTCAGCGTCATCCCCTCGTACTTGCGGAGCGAGGGGTCGAGCACCGAGGAGATCATCACGCCGTCGCCGCCACCCGATCCGTACCACTGGTTCTCCCAGCCCGGGGAGGCCGGGTCGTCCATCTCGCGCTTGATCCGCTCGCGGTCGGCCGGGTTGCGCAGCCGGGCGATCATCTTGTCGGTGCCCCCCTCCCTGACCCACATCGGCAGGCAGGCGTCCAGACCGTTGGCGGCGCGGGTGTAGGGATAGGTGTCGGCCGTGATATCGAGGCCGCGCGCCCTCGCAGCCTCGATCTTCGCCAGCATCTCGGGCATCCGCCCCCAGTTCGGCTTGTAGGCGGTCTTGAGGTGCCAGATTTCGACGGGGATCTTCGCCCGGTCGGCAACCTCGAACGCCTCGTCGAGCGCCGCGGGCATCTGGCCCGACTCCGACCGGATGTGCGTGAAGTACACGCCGCCGTACTTCGCCGCCACGCTGGCGAGAGCCACCAGCTCGTCGGTCGAGGCGAACCGATCGGGCATGTACTGCAGCGCCGAGCTGACGCCGAGCGCGCCGTCCTGCATGGCGGCGGCCACCAGGTCCTGCATCCGCGAGAGCTCGGCGGGCGTGGCCGGCCGGTCGTCCTTGCCGATCACGTAGGTGCGCAGGCCGCCGGCGCCGACGAAGGTGGCGAGGTTGATGGCCGGGTGGGTGCGCTCGTCGAGGCGCCTGAAGTAGTCCGAGAGCGTGCGCCAGTCCCACGTCACGCCGAAGTGCTTGAAGGCGTCGGCCTGGTCGGCGAAGAGCCGCTCGTTCATCGGCGCGATCGAGTTGCCCTCACCGGTCACCTCGGTCGTCACCCCCTGCATGATCTTGCTCGCCGCCCGGTTGTCCACCAGCACGTTGAACTCGGACTGACCGAGCAGATCGATGAAGCCCGGGGAGACGACCAGGCCGGCGGCGTCGATGGTCGTCTTCGCCGTCGCCCCCTTCAGGTCGCCGATGGCGGCGATCCGGTCGCCGCGGATGCCGACGTCGGCCGCGAACCAGGGGGCGCCGGTGCCGTCGACGACGCGGCCGCCGGTGATGAGAACGTCGTAGGCGCTCGCCTGCGCGGCCGGCGCCGTGGGCGCGCTCGCGGCGCCCGCCACGGCGAGCGCCACGACGAGCAGGGTGGAGGCGAGCCACGCGATCGACTTGGCGGATGGTGCGTGCATCCGCACATGCTACTCCAGGTCAGAGCTGGCAGCGGATCACGGTCGGAGGACGGGGAGCGGACTCGCTGGCAGCGGACCACGGCCGACCGCCGACCGCCGACCGCCGATTGTTCAGAACGTCCACTTCACCTCGACCTGCACCGTCCTCGGCGGCACGAAGTGGGTGCCGCTGAAGGTCGAGAGGAAGTTGTAGAGCGCCACCTTGTCGGTCAGGTTGAGGACGCTCAACCGGACGCCGAGCCGGCCGCGGCGGCCCTTCACCAGGCTGTCGACGCCGACGGCGGCGTCGAACAGGTGGCGCGGCGCGATGCGCGGCGGATTGGTGTCGTCGTTCTCCGTGCCGGCCGCCGGGATGACCACCCTCGTGGCGCCGAACACCGGCGAACCGCAGCTGGTCAGGCCGCTGGTCGGCGTGGCGAACGTGCTGCCGCAGTACAGTCCCATGGCCGCCTGCTGGTCTGGCGTCAGCGCCAGCGCGGCGGCGTAGTCGGGCACCGACCCGGCCACCATCCCCGAATCGTACCGCCAGGTGAACGACGCCCAGGCCCCGATCCGCCAGGGCGCCTGGTAGACGAGGTTCGTGGTCTGCTGGAAGACCTGGTCGTGGTCCACGCGGAACACGCCGGTGGGCAGCGGCGAGTTGAAGATGAGGCCGCCGTTCTCGGGGTTGAAGTATCGCGCCCGGTTGTGGCCCATGGAGGTGAACGCGCTGAACCCGTGGTACTTCACGAGGGTGATGCGGGCCGAGATGCCGTCGATCTCCGACTTCGCCCAGGAGATCGGGAAGACGATCGGCGTGTTGAACAGCGTGTCGAAGTCGTAGGCGTTGGTCGTCTTCTTGTAGAACCCGTCCACGTCGACGACGACCCACCGGCCGATCGCCTGCTGGATGCCCGCGTCGACCTGGTCGCGGCGGCCCGCCTGGATCGGCGTGTCGGAGGCGGCCCCGAGGACGTTCTGCGCGAGGCCGCCGCGGCCGGTGGCGCTCGACAGGACGAGGTTCTCGTTGTACGGCGTCTCGAGCGTCCGGCCGAACGAGGCGCGGAGCACGGTGCCGCGGTGCGGCTGGTACGAGAGGCCCACGCGCGGCTCGAGGGCCGTCGCCTGCGACAGCCCGTCGTAGCGGTCGGCGCGGATGCCGAGCATCGTCGTCGCCTTGCCGAACGTGATCGAGTCCTGCGCGTAGACCGCCTGCTCCTTGATGAGCGCGGTGCCGGAGAAGGCGAACGGCGAGCCGCCCCTCGTCAGGTCGTAGGGCTGGAGGCCTGGCTGGAAGGCGGGGTTCGCCGACAGGTCGAACGCCGGGCACGCCGGCGGCGTGGCGGCGGGCGCGCCGGCCACGACGCGGCCGGCGGCGTCCACGCAGGGAGCGTTGAACGCCGGGTCGGTCAGGCCGAGGCGGAACTGCTCGTCGAGCGACGTGAAGCTGACCTGCACGCCCGCCTTCACGTTGTGGCGCCCCTTGAAGTAGGAGATGTCCACCTTGCCGCCGACGTTGGTCAGCGTGCGGTGCTCGCCGATCGTCGCCGGCTGGTCGGCAAACGGGTCGCCGCTCGGCAGGTAGTCGACGCCGTCGTGCCTGACGTAGGCGTTCGCCGAGAGCAGCGTCGTCGGGCTGAGGATCCGCGTCCAGCCCGGGGCGATGTTGAACGTCACGACCCGCTGGCGCTGGTCCTGCCCGGCGGCCTGCTGGTCGTACGTGTTCGGCACCTGGAAGAACGACCGCGCCACCGACAGGTTCAGGTGGAAGCTGTCGCGCTGGTTGGGCCGCACGTCGAACCGGTCGAAGACGCTCTCGGAGTTGCCCGTGTCGTGCAGCGGCACGAACTCCGGGGAGTCGAGGAAGCGGTCGCCGCGGAGGCCGCTCGCCGTCACGAAGTTCCCGTACTTGCCGTTGCCGAACCCGAGGCTGACCGTCCCCTGCGCCGTGCCGAAGCTGCTCGCGCTGAACGACACCGACCCGGTCGGCTTGCGGTCGTCGAGGCCCGACCGGGTGATGACCCGGACGACGAGGCTGTCCTTGTCGCCGAACTCGGCCGGCGGGACGCCGGTCATCACCTCCATCGACTGCACGGCGTCCATCGGGAGCTGGTTCGAGTAGGTGCGGCTCTGCTGGTCGGTCACCGGCTGGTTGTCGATCGAGAACTGCGTCTGCGCGTGGTCGCCCAGCGGGTGGAACAGCCCGTTCGAGTCGGCCACCACGCCCGGCGCGGCCAGCGTGATGGCCGAGCTGAGCGCCGACGAGTCCGAGGCGATCGGCAGCCGGGCGAGCTGGTGCCGGTCGAGGTCGGTGTGGGCGGTGGGGGTGCTCTCGACCAGCGGGCTCGGCGCCGTCACGGTCACCGTCTCGCTGGCGCCGGCAATCTTCAGGGGGACCGCGAGCGCGAGCGGCACCGACGACCGCACCTCGACGTCCTCCTCGAACGTCTGGAACCCCCGCGCCGTCACCACGACGTGATAGGCGTTGGGCGGCAGGTTGTGAAAGACGAGCCGGCCGCGGCCGTCGCTCTCGGCCGTCAGCGTGAAGCCGGTCACGGGGTTGATGATGATCGCCGACGCGCCCACGACGACGGCGCCGCTCGGGTCCGTCACCGTCGCCTCGATCGTGCCCGCGCCGCCCAGTTCCTGCCCCGAGGCCTGCAGCCCCGGGCCGCTCATGATGCCCAGCGCCAGCAGCCCGGCTGCCGCCAGTTTCAGGTACCGCCCGACTCGATGCCCAGTCCGCATGACCACACTCCGAGACTCGCGCCGGGCGCCTGCCCGGCCCGCATGACGTCGTCTGCAGGATCGCCGCGGCGGCGATCACCGGATCGCCGACGGCGCTGCCGTTCCCGAGGGAAATCGACGCGGAACTCGAGGGACGGTCAGGCTGGAGGCGCGCGGCCGAGAGCCGGCGCGAGCGCGACGCCGGCGCGGCGCGTGGGACGCGGGACGCACACCGGCCGCGCGGTGAGATCCGAGCTGAACTGCAGCGGCGCGCCCGGCGCGGGGGCGTGGAACGACTGCAGCCACTGGCAGATGGGGCACTGGTCCGGAGCGGCGACGCCGGCGGCCTTCCCGATGGCCGCCCCGCGGGAGGCCGGGGGGGCCCCGACGTCGTCGGCGCACGCGTCCCGCCCGCTGAGGCCGCCGTGGACGACGGCCAGCCACGCGCCGGACAGCATCATGGCGAGGGCGAGCACGGCCACGAGGCGGCGCCCGGCGGAGCATCGCGAGGTCGTCAGCATCGACAGGTCTTTCCATTGTGCGGGTCGCACGACGGCGGCGTCAATGGACGGCCGCCGGCAGCGCCGTCCAAGCCCGACGGTAACGGCAGAGCGACGGCGGCCGTGGTAGGCTGTTTCCGTTCGAGGCCCGCTCCGATGACCGACCCACAGCGCGATCACCCGCCCGGCCCTTCGGCCGGATCCGCCGTTCCGTCATGGGCGGCTGGCGTTGCCGCCGGGCTCGCGGCCGCCGGCTGTCACGACGTCCTCTACGTCCCCGACAACCCGCTCTCGCACATCCTGGAGGCCCTGCGCCGCGATCATCCCGGGGTGCGGACGCGGCTCGCGACGCGCGAGGAGGAGGCGATGGGGATCGCGGCCGGGCTGCACCTGGGCGGCGCGCGGCCCGCGGTGCTGATGCAGTCGAGCGGCCTCGGGAACACGCTGAACGCGATCGGCTCGCTGCTGGTTCCCTACCAGATCCCGCTGCTGATGGTCATCAGCATGCGAGGCGACGCGGGCGAGTGGAACGCGGCCCAGGTGCCGATGGGGCGGGCCGTGGTGCCGGTGCTCGACGCGTTCGGCATCGAGCACCTGGCGGTCGAGCGCGGCGAGGAAGCCGAGGGCACGGTGCTCGCGCTGGCCCACCTCGCGTTCGGCACCCGGACGCAGGCCGCCTGCCTGCTGCCGCGCCGCCTGACGGTGCCGGTCCGCGGAGGCGTCGCATGACCCGCTTCGAGGCCGTCAGGCTGATTCGGGAGTGGGCGCCCGACGACCCGGTGGTCGCGAGCCTCGGCCACCCCGCGTACGACCTCTTCGCGTCGGGCGACCGCGACCTGAACTTCTACACCTGGGGCAGCATGGGCCTCACGAGCTCGATCGCGCTCGGCCTCGCGCTGGCGCGCCCGGCCCTCGCGGTCCACGCGCTCGACGGCGACGGCTCTCTGCTGATGAACCTGGGCGCGCTCGCGACCATCGGCAACCTGGCGCCGGCGAACCTCGCCGTGTTCGTCCTCGACAACGGCGTCTACGGGACCACCGGCGGCCAGCCGACCCCGACCTCGCGCGGGGCCGACCTGGAAGCGGCCGCCCGGGCGATGGGGATTGCCCGCACGGCCACCGCGCGCGGCGAGAACGGGCTGCGGCAGGCGCTCGCCGCCGTCCGCGAGGCGCCCGGCCCCTGGGTGGTGGTGGTGAAAGTGGAGGAATCGGCGCCGACGGCCAGGCCCCCGCTCGACTGCGTCTTCATCAAGCAGCGGTTCATGGCGGCGCTCGGACAGGAGTAGGCTCAGGGCAGAACGGCTAGAATCTCTCCCTGTCGTCCCTCACCAGCTCCACGGCCAGCCACCAGCGCGGCTGGTAGGAGACGAACACCGGCGCGCCCGCCTCGTCGCCGTCCACCGCGCACGCGATCGTGAAGCGCTCGGTCCACGACTCGCCGCGCGCCCGGAGCTCGAAGCTCGCGCGCAGCAGCCTCGGGTAGGTCACGCCGCCGTAGCTGGCGCCCTTCTCGACCGACGCCGAGGCGAGCTTCACGTCGTACTGCTTGGCGTAATAGACGTACGGCAGGCTCCGGCTGCCCGGCGCCCGGCCCGTCCGGCGCACGGTTTCCACGCCGTCGCGCAGCAGCTCGGCGACCGACGTCAGCAGGCCGGGGCGGCCGCCGGGCGGCGTGGGCGTCACGCGAATCCTCGGCGCCGAGTGGTCGGCGGCCATCGCGGCCATCAGCGCGCCCAGCTCCCGGTACGTGTAATCGCGCGCCAGCGTGGCGATGGTGACGCGCGCCACCGACTCGACGCGCGTCACCGAGGCCTGGATCATCTTGTAGACGACGCCGCCCTGCCGTTCCCGGTCGACGTTCGACTCCGCCTCGCCCAGCGTCTCCTCGTCGCTCTTCTTCATGACGCCGACGACGGTCGTCGTCCCGCCGCGGGTCTCTTCGAGGATGGAGCCCCAACGGTTGATGCCCCGCGGCGCGCGGGCCGGGTCCGACCCGATCAGCAGGTCGTACCCGTACGCGCCGTCCTCACCGCGGCGCACCCGGAAGCGGGCGCCGCCGACGCCGTCGCGCGTGATCCAGAAGAACAGCAGCGGCCGGACTTTTCCCGCCATCCGGAAGCGGTACTCGGCCACGACCGGGACGGTGCCCTCGTAGGCGGTCTCGGAGAACTCAGGAGCCTGGGCTTGCG
>JAJXZZ010000050.1 GCA_021779795.1 Acidobacteriota bacterium
GGGGGACCGCGGCCGGCGCCGCGGTGGCGGCCGTCGAGACGCTCGCCCGGGAGTTCGACGCGCGCGCCGGGGATCTCGTGGTCGCGCAGGGGCCGAGCATCGGCCCGTGCTGCTACGTGGTCGGCGAGGAACTGATCGAGGACTACCGGCGCGCCGGGTTCGGGCGCGAGGCCGAGAGGTGGTTCTCACGCGACGCCGACGGAGCGCCGCGGCTCGACCTGTGGACCGCCAACCGCGACCAGCTCATCGCGGCCGGCGTCCCTGCCGGCGCGATCCACCAGTGCGGCCTGTGCACCGCCGGCCACCCGGAGTGGTTCGCGTCGTACCGCCGCGATGGGCCCGGCACGGGCCGGATCGCCGCGGTGATCAGGAGCCGGGCTCGGCCCTCGGCCTGACACGGCCGGGAGCCCGGCGCGCGGGGCCGGGTCACCGCCCGCCTCGCCGCCCCTGAAGGGGCGGCCTGCGAGCTGTCAGTTGCCCGCCGCGCCGTCCATCGCCTCGTTGGCCAGCCGGTCGGCGTCGGCGTTCTGCGCGCGCGGGACGTGGGTGAAGCGGACCTTGCCGATGCGCGCCACCAGGCCGCGCGCCTCCTGGAAGAGCGGCAGCAGCCCCGGGTTCTTCACCCGGTAGACGCCGAGCATCTGCCGGACGAGCAGCTCGGAGTCGGACCGGATCTCGAGCGCCCGCACGCCGCGCTCCGCCGCCCACGACAGGGCCGACAGCAGGCCGCGGTACTCGGCGACGTTGTTGGTGGCGACGCCGATCGACCCGTGCCATTCCTCGATGAGCGCGCCGCGGCCATCCTCGACGCGCACCCCGAAGCCGGCCGGCCCCGGGTTGCCGCGCGACCCTCCGTCGATGTAGGCGACCATCAGCGGCCCGCCCCGGCCGGCTCCTCGGCCGATGCCGGGCCCAGCGGCGGGAAGTAGAGGATCCGCCTGCAGCTGTCGCACTGGTAGATGATCTCGTTGCGGCGAAGCTCGTTGGCCACCTGCGGCCGGATCCGGACGTGGCAGGCAGTGCAGTAGCCGCTGCGGATCTCGACCACCGCCGTGCCTCGGCGCTCGCGCACCGTCTCGTAGGTGGACAGGACGCCCGGCGAGATCTCGGTCACCAGGCGCGCGCGCGCCGACGCCGCCTGGGCCACCTCGCGCTCGAGGCGCGCCGTCTCCTCTTCGATCTGCGTCCGTTCGGCGGCGATCGCCGCCTTGTCCGCCGCCAGCCGGTCCTCGGCGGCCTTCTGCGCCCCGGCCAGCTCGTCGTGCCGGAGCATGCGCTCGAGGATCAGGTCCTCGAGTCGGCGCACCTCGTTCTGGGCCGCCTCGATCTCCTTCTGCATCGCCGTGTATTCCTTGTTGGTCTTCACCTCCATCAGCTGGTCCTTGAACTTGGACAGCCGCGACTGGATGGCGGCGAGGTCCTTCTCGACGGCGCGGCGCGCGGCCTGGTTGTCGGTCAGCTTCGCCCGGGCGTCGTCGAGCGCCGCCGTGGCGGAGGCGAGCCGGGCATCGAGCGATCGGACCAGCGAGGGATGGTCGGCGATGCGCCGGCGGGCGGCTTCGGCGGCCGAGTCGATCTGCTGGAGGCGGATGAGCCGTTCGAGGTCAGCGTCCATGCGAAATCAGCGCTCTAAAAGAAAAAGGCCCCGCGAAGCGGAGCCTCGGTGTGCGGGCGCACCCTGTGCCTGGGCGCGATGTCCCCAATCGTGAGCCGCGCGGCGTGCCTGGCGTGTCGTGCATGCTGCTGATGGTGGGCCCACCAGGATTCGAACCTGGGACAGGCCGGTTATGAGCCGGCGGCTCTGACCGCTGAGCTATGGGCCCACGAGGTGCCGGCGCCGGCCCTGCCGGCAGCCGGCCGGCCACCGACAAGTCTACCTCGGCCCGGCGCCGCCGCCAAAGGAAACCGGGCCCCGCGCGCTTCGCGACGGCGCCTTCCTCCTGCACCGCCGCGCGCCCGGCGCCGGGGACCCCGCGCCGCGCGGGCGCGGAGGCGGCCGAACGGCCCGAAGTTCGAGACTATAATGGAAGTTCATCCCGAGGACCGTTTCGTTGGACGATCTCACGCCTCCCCCCGTACACGGACGATGGCTGCCGGCCATCGCGGTCATGCTCAGCGCCGCGATGGAGATGCTCGACACGTCGGTCGTCAACGTCAGCCTGGGCCACATCGCGGGGTCGCTCTCGGCCACCGTGGACGAGGCGACCTGGGTCCTGACCTCGTACATCGTCGCGAGCGCCATCATCCTGCCGATCAGCGGCTGGCTGGCGAGCTACGTCGGCCGCAAGCGGCTGCTGATGAGCGTCGTCACCGGGTTCACCGTGTCGAGCCTGCTGTGCGGGATCGCGCCGTCGCTCGAGTGGCTGATCTTCTTCCGCGTCGTGCAGGGGATCACCGGCGGCGGCCTGGTGCCGCTCTCGCAGGCCGTCCTGCTCGAGGCGTTCCCGGTCGAGGAGCGCGGCAAGGCGATGGCCTTCTGGGGCCTCGGCATGGTCGCGCTCCCGATTTTCGGGCCGACCGTCGGCGGGTGGCTCACCGACAACTACTCGTGGCGGTGGGTGTTCTACGTGAACCTGCCTGTCGGCATCGTGAGCCTGATCATGATGCAGGCGTTCATCACCGACCCGCCGTACATGCGGCGCGTCTCGCGGCACATCGACGCCATCGGGCTCGGGCTGCTCGCCGTCGGCATGGGCGCGTTCCAGATCATGCTCGACAAGGGGCAGGAGGAGGACTGGTTCTCGTCCAACTTCATCGTCGTCCTGCTCGTCCTCGCCGTCGTCGGCCTCACCGCCTTCGTCTGGCGCGAGCTGAAGACGCGCGAGCCGATCGTGGACTTCCACCTGTTCCGGTACTCGACGTTCACGACCGGGACGTTCATCGGTGGCGTGCTCGGCTTCGTGCTGTACGGCAGCCTCGTGCTGCTGCCGCTGTTCATGCAGCAACTGCTCGGGTTCCCGGCCGTCACGGCGGGGATCTGGATGTCGCCGCGCGGCATCGGGACGGTGATCTTCCTGCCGCTCACGGGCATCCTGCTCGGCCGGAAGTGGGACCCGCGCCTGCTGCTGATGGCCGGCCTGATCCTGGCGAGCGTGTCGTTCTTCGGCTACGGCAGCCTCGACCTGTCGGCGGGCGGCAGCGACTTCCTGTGGCCGCAGATCCTCCAGGGCGCGGGCCTCGCGATGGTCTTCACGCCGCTGACGACGATCTCGATGGACCCGATCCCGCTCGAGGCGATGGGATTCGCGACCGCCATCTACAGCCTGATCCGCAACATGGGATCGAGCATGGGGATCTCGTTCGTGACCACCGAGCTCGCCCGCCGCTCGCAGCTGCACCAGGCGCGGCTGGTCGAGGGGATCACCCCCTACAGCCAGGCCACGCAGCAGGCGACGTCGGCGCTCGGCCACCTGCTCGGCGGCGGCCCCGGCGCCTCGCACGAGGCGATGGGCGTGATCTATGGCGAGACGCTGCGCCAGGCGTCGGCCATGAGCTTCCTCGACCTGTTCCACATGCTCGGGTACCTCTTCCTGCTGATGGTCCCGCTCGTCTGGCTGATGCGGAAGCCCCAGCACACGAAGGCGGGCGCGGGACGGCCGGCCGCGGAGATGGCGGAGTAGAAGAAGGCTCAGGGCTCAAGGATTAGGGCTCGAGGCCGCTTCGCCGGTCGCCCGATCGCAAGATCGCAAGATCGCAAGATCGCCCGACCCCAAGCTCTCCCCCGGTTCCCTCCGTTCCGCCCGGGATGCTACCCTAGCTGTGGGAGGTCCTGTGAAGTCAATCCGCATGCGAGGCGTCGCCGGCGCGACGCTCCCGATAGTCGTGACGTTCGTCCTGGCCGTCTTCGCGGGCGGCTGCCGTTCCGAGGCTGCCGGCCCTGCCGCGACCGCGTCGGCCGCGGCCGCCGAACCGCAAGCCGGCGGGCCGGTGCTGATCCAGCCGGCCGAGCTCGTGAACATCCTGAAATCGCCGAAGGCGCAGAAGCCGCTCGTCATCCAGGTCGGCTTCTACGTTCTCTACGTGCAGGCGCACATCCCGGGCTCGGAGTACGTGGGCCCGGCGTCGAGCCCGGAAGGGCTTCAGATGCTGCGCCAGCGCGTCGCCAGCCTGCCGCGCACCCAGCCCATCGTCGTCTACTGCGGGTGCTGCCCGTGGTCGCAGTGCCCGACCGTCGGTCCCGCGTACCAGATGCTCCGCGGCATGGGCTTCACGAACGTGAAGGCGCTTTACATCGCGCGCAACTTCGGCGTGGACTGGGTGCAGCTGGGGTACCCGGTGGCGAGAGGGCGGTAGGCTGCGCCGCGTCCCGCGGCTCCGTTCGATGCGAGGGGAAATGGTGAAGACTCGAATCGCCGTGATCCTGGCCGCGGCCATGGCGCTTGGCGCCTGGTTCCCGGGGACGTCCAGGGGCCAGGCGCCCGGACCCGGCGCCGCGACGGGGCCCGCCGTCGGCCAGCCCGCCCCGGTGTTCTCGCTCACGGGCCTCGACGGCAAGCCGGTCAACCTGGCGGCTTACCGGGGCCGGGTGGTCCTGCTCGACTTCTGGGCGACCTGGTGCGCGCCGTGCCTGAAGGAGATCCCCCATTTCGTCGAGTTGCAGGACAAGTACCGGGCCCGCGGCCTGCAAATCGTCGGCGTCTCGCTCGACGACGAGGCCGCGTCGGTCAAGGCGTTCTACGCGAAGCTGAAGATGAACTACCCGGTGGCGCTGGGCGACGCGGCGCTGGCCGAGCGGTACGGCGGGATCCTCGGCCTGCCCGTGGCCTACGTCATCGGCTGCGACGGGCGCGTCCGCGCCCGCCACGCCGGCGAGACCGACGCGGCCGTGTTCGAGCGGGAGATCGTGGCGGCGCTCGGCGCCAAGGGTTGCCGGCCGGCGACGCCGAGCCCCCGGTAGAGGGCTCTCGGCCCCGGGGCCTGGGCTGTGTCCAGGAGAAGGCCGGCGGCGCGGCCGGGCCGCCGAGCGTCACGCGCCGGCAGATCCCTGCCGCAACTGCTGATACACGCCGAGGCGGTCGACGATTTGCCAGTGGCCGGTCAGCCGGTCGCCGTCGAAATAGTAGACCGTCGCCCCCGACATCCTGATCGTCCGGCCCGTCGCCGGAAACCCCGGGACGTCGCCCCGGTGCGTGCCCGCCCAGCGCCACGTCATGACCACCGCGTTCCCGTCGGCGAACAGTTCCTGGATGTCGAAGCGCTGATCGGGAAACGCCGCGCGCGACTTCGCCACGCGCTCCTTGTAGCCGGCGAGGTCCAGCTCGCGGCCTTCCCACGGGTCGCCCGGGTCGTGATGGATGGTGTATCTCGGCGCGATGTACCGGTCCGACGCCTCGACGTCGCCCTCGCTCCAGACCTCGCGGACGAACCGGGTCAGGATCTCTTTGCGGTCGTCACCAGGTGACATTCAGCGCTCCCTCTTCCAGGCGGCTGCGCGCCGGCCCATTGAACGCGTTCCGCCTGCCCGACGACGGGCGTACAGAAGAAAGGCGCCGACGTGTCGTCCGGCGCCTTTCGATTCGCCCGGTTCGTCAGCCCCGACCCTTCATCGTCAGTTCCGACCCTTCATGGTCGGGTCCGACTCCTCATCGTCAGTTCCGACTCCTCATCGTCAGTTCTGACTCCCCATCGTCAGTTCTGACTCCCCATCGTCAGTTCCGACTCCCCATCGTCAGTTCCGACTCCCCATCGTCAGTTCCGACTCCTCATCGTCAGTTCCGATTACCCTACGTTCGTCCCTCGAGGAACGCCCGCAGCTTCCTGCTGCGGGACGGGTGGCGGAGCTTGCGGAGCGCCTTGGCCTCGATCTGGCGGATGCGCTCGCGGGTGACCGCGAAGTTCTGGCCGACCTCCTCGAGCGTGTGCTCGCTGCCGTCGCCGACGCCGAACCGCATCTTGATCACCTTCTCCTCGCGCGGCGTCAGCGTCTTCAGCACCGCCTCGGTCTGCTCGCGCAGGTTCAGGTTGATCACCGCGTCAGCCGGCGAGACGACGCCGCGGTCCTCGATGAAGTCGCCAAGATGGCTGTCCTCTTCCTCGCCGATCGGCGTCTCGAGCGAGATCGGCTCCTGCGCGATCTTGAGGACCTTGCGGACCTTCGACACCGGGATGTCCATCCGCTTGGCGATCTCCTCCGAGGTCGGCTCGCGCCCCAGTTCCTGCACGAGCGACCGCGAGGTGCGGATGAGCTTGTTGATCGTCTCGATCATGTGGACCGGGATGCGGATGGTCCGCGCCTGGTCGGCGATCGCGCGGGTGATGGCCTGCCGGATCCACCACGTCGCGTAGGTCGAGAACTTGTAGCCGCGGCGGTACTCGAACTTGTCGACCGCCTTCATCAGGCCGATGTTGCCTTCCTGGATGAGGTCGAGGAACTGCAGGCCGCGGTTGGTGTACTTCTTGGCGATCGAGACGACCAGCCGGAGGTTGGCTTCGACCAGCTCCTTCTTGGCCTGTTCGGCCTGCGCCTCGCCGCGGCGGATCGTGTCGAGCGTGCGCCGCAGCTGCTCGGGCGTCTCCTCGAGCTCGTCGGCCTGGCGCTTGACCTCGGCCTTCAGCTCCCGCTGCTTGGCGGCCGTCGCCTTCTGCTCGGCCTCCTTGAGGCGGTTCTTCTTGTTCTTCGGGTTGAGCAGCCGCTCGAGCGTGTCCACCTCGCGCAGCAGCCGCTGGACCCGTTCCACCGACTCCTTGATGTCCTCGATCAGCCGGCGCTTGACCGACTCGGTGAACTCGATGGCGCGGATGAACTGCGAGACGGCGATGCGCGCGCGCAGCGTCTTCCAGCGGGCGCGGCGGTACTTCTTCTTGTCCTTCTTCGGCGTCTCCGCCAGCTTCTCGAGCAGCTTCTCGTAGGCGGCGCGCGCCTTGCGGACGGCGTCGATCTGGCGCAGCACCTCGCGCGTGCGCTCGTCGATCCGCTCGTCGGTGATCTCCTCGTCGTTGAAGATCACCAGCTCCCGGATGCTGCGCTCGCGCGCCTTGAGGCGGTCGCCCATCTCGATGACCTTGCGCGCCACGGTCGGCGTCCGCGAGATCGACTTGATGACGGCGAGCTTGCCCCGCTCGATCCGCTTGGCGATCTCGACCTCGCCCTCGCGGGTGAGCAGCGGCACGGTCCCCATCTCGCGGAGGTACATCCGCACCGGGTCGTTGGTCTTGTCGAGCGCGCCCGGGGTGAGGTCGAGCTCCAGTTCCTCGCCCGCCTCCTGCTTGTCCTCCCGGTACTTCTGCTCCGAGTCGACCACCTCGATGCCGGCCGTGCCGAACGTGTTGAACAGGTCGTCGAGCTCGTCGGCCGAGGTGATGTCCGACCGCAGCAGGTCGTTCACCTCGTCGTAGAGCAGGTAGCCTTTCTCCTTGCCGATGGAAATCAGCTGCCGTACCTCGTCGTATTTATCCTCGATCGACAAGGGCTGTCCTCCTCGCTATCACGATGTCCATGTCGCGGCCCGCGATCAGGCCGCCCGCAGCCGGTCGATTTGCCGGCTGAGCTCCATCTTCCGCCGCGCCAGCTCTTCCAGCTGTGCCGCGTTCCCGCCTTCCGACTGCAGCCGCTCGATCTCGCGCTGCAGCCCGGCCCGCTCGCGCTCGTAGCGCATCAGCCGCAGCTCGCCGGCCGATTCGGCGGCCGGCACGGGCCTGGCCGGCCCCGCGGCGACGGCGGCGACCAGGCGGGCCTCCTCACTGTTTAGACGCGCGAGCAGGGCCGACGGGACGTCCTCGGCGCCCTGCTCGTACAGCTCCCGGGCCAGATCGAGGACCCGCCGCGTCAGCAGCGTCTCCAGGTCGCCGGCCTCCAGGCCGCCGAGCGCCGTCCGCGCCCCCTCGTCGTCGTGGAACACGGCCCAGATCAGGCCGCGCTCCGCCTCGCGCATCTGCCCGAAGCTCGGCAGTTCCTTCGTCGTCAGCGTCGTCCGCCGGTCAACGGCCGCCTTGCGGATCTCGGCGCGGACCACGTCCTCGGTCACCCGGGCCTTGTGCGCCAGCCGGTCGGCGAACTGGTCGCGCCCGGCCGCGTCGGGGATCTGCGCCGCGACCGGGAGCATCCGGTTGAGGAACTCCCGCCGCACCTCGTCGCTGCCGAAATCCTTCCCCTGGGCGGCGCGGTCGATCAGGTACTCCAGGTACGGCCGCGAGCCCTTGATCCGGTCCACGTAGGCCGCGACGCCGTTCTTCCGGATGAAGCCGTCCGGGTCGTCGCCCGGCGGCAGCAGGGCCACGTTGGCCAGGAAGCCCTCCTGCACCAGCAGCAGCGACGACCGCTCGGCCGCGCTCTGCCCGGCGGCGTCGGGGTCGTAGCTGAGGACGATCTTCGACGCGAAGCGCCGCAGCAGGTGCGCCTGCTGCACCGTCAGCGCCGTGCCGCACGAGGCGACCACCGTCGAGACCCCCGCCTGCAGCGCCGCCGCGAAGTCGAAATACCCCTCGACGAGCACCGCGTACCCGAGCCGCCGGATCTCGCCCTTCGTCAGGTGCAGGCCGTAGAGCGTGCGCCCCTTCGAGTAGATCGGCGTCTCGGGCGAGTTCAGGTACTTCGGCTGCTGATCGGCCTCCATCGCCCGGCCGCCGAAGGCGACCACCGACCCGCTGTCCCGGCAGATCGGGATCATGATCCGCCCGCGGAACCGGTCGATCGCCCGCCCGTCGTCCCGCTGGAGGACGAGGCCGCTCTTCACGAGCAGCGGCAGGTCGAACCCCTGCTCGAGGAGCGCCGTCTTCAGCGCCTCGCGCGAGGGGAGCGCGAACCCCAGCCCGAGCCGCTCGATCGTCTCGCGCCCGATCCCGCGGTCGGCCAGCTGGCGCCGCGCCGTGCCGCCCGCCGCCGAGGCCAGCTGCTCGCGGAACCGCGCCGCCGCCGCCTCGTGGATCTTGAGCAGCGTCTCGCGCTCGACGCTGTCGCTCTCGTCGCCGCCCGCCGGCTCGGGCACGGTCATCCCGAACTTGTGCGCGATGATCCGCACCGCGTCCTGGAAGCCGACCTTCTCCTGCAGCTCGACGAACTTGAACACGTCGCCGCCCGTCTGGCACCCGAAGCAGTAGAAGAACCCCTTGTCCGGGTTGACGTGGAACGACGGCGTCTTCTCGCCGTGGAACGGGCACAGCCCCTTCCACGTCGCCCCGCTCTTCTTGAGCGGGACGTAATCCTGCACGACCGTGACGATGTCCGCCCGGGTCCGCAGGTCGTCGATGAAGGTCTGCGGGAACAGGGCCACTCCCTACTCCTTCAGCTCCACCACCGTCACCCCGCCGCCGCCCTTCTCGGGCGGCGCCTGCTCGTAGCCCGCCACGAGCGGGTGGTTCCTCAGGTACTCGCCGATCGCCCGCCGCAGCTGCCCGGTGCCGTAGCCGTGGATCACGCGCAGCGAGCGCTGCTCGGTCAGCAGCGTCTCGTCGAGGAAGCGCTCGAGCCGCGCCAGGGCCTCCTCGACCGTGCAGCCGATCACGTTCAGTTCGCCGAGCATCCCGTCGCCGCGCGGCTGCAGGTGCACGTTGACGTTGACGCGGGCGGCCGGCCTTGGCGCCGACGCGGCGGACCGGGAGAGCAGCCGCAGGTCCGACACGCGGGCGCGCAGCCGCTTGCCCTGCATGTCCACCTCGGCGTCGTCGCCGTGCAGCGAGGCCAGCGTGCCCTCGAGGCCGAGCCCCGCCACCATGACGCGGTCGCCCACCGACGGCCGCTCCTCGGCGCCCGCCGCCGCCCGGCCGGGGGCCTGCGGCGCCTGGTCGCCGTGGAACTTCGCCGCTAAGGCCTCGATCGCCCGGTGCGCCTCGATCCGCGCGCTGCCCGCGTCACCGGTCGAGATCGCGGGCCCGCCGGGCGCCCGCTTCGAGAGCTGGCGCTCGGCCTGCACCGCCATCTCCGACGCCTTCTTCTTGAGCGCCTCGATGACCTCGTCGATCTCGCGCCGCGCCTCGCGCAGCCGCTCGTCCAGCCGGTCCTCGGTCCGGCGCCGGAACGTCTCCTCGCGCTGCCGCAGCCCGTCCTCGCGCGCCTTGAGCCGCGACTCCGACTCGCCGAGCACCTGGCGCTCGCGCGCCACCAGCCGCCGCTCGTGGTCGAGGTCGTGGAGGTTCTGGTCGATCTTCGCGAGATGCTCGGCCAGCTGCGCGTCGCGCTCGCTCAGGTGCTGCCGCGCCCGCGCCAGGATGGGCGCCCCGAGGCCCAGGCGGCCGGCGATCTCGAGCGCCAGGCTGCGGCCGGGCGACCCGTAGACCAGCCGGTAGCTCGGCTCGAACGACTCGGGGTCGAACCCGAACGCCGCCACCGTCACGCCGGGCGTCGTCGTCGCGTAGGACTTGACCGCCTCGCTGTGGCTCGTGCAGATCACCATCGCGCCGCGCGACCGGAAATGGTCCACGACGGCCGTCGCCAGCGCGCCCCCCTCGGCCGGGTCGGTGCCCGACCCCAGCTCGTCGAACAGCACGAGCGCCGGCAGCGCCAGCAGCCGGTCCATGCCGACGATGTTGGTGACGTGCCACGAGAAGGTGCTGAGGTTGGCGGCAATCGACTGCTCGTCGCCGATGTCGGCAAAGACGCTGCGGAAGACCGGCAGCCTCGACCCCGGCGCGGCCGGGACGTGCAGGCCGGCCTGCGCCATCAGCGCCAGCAGCCCCGCCGTCTTGAGGGCCACGGTCTTGCCGCCGGTGTTCGGGCCGGTGACGACGAGCACGCTCGCCGGCGGCGTCAGCAGGATGTCGACCGGGACCGGCTCGGCGGCCTGCGCCCGGCCCGCCGGCCTGGCCTCGCCGCCCGCCGCGGCCCGCTCCGGGCTCTCGTCCCCCTCGCGCTCGTCCTCGTCGGACGGCAGGCGCTCGGCCACCGCCCGGATGAGCAGCGGGTGCCGGGCCGAGCGCAGCTCGATCCCGCCGTCGCTGGCCATCACCGGCTCGACGCCGCCCACCACCTGCGAGAACCGGGCCTTGGCCTGCACCACGTCCAGCTCGGTGGCCGCCTCCAGCGTCCGCTGCAGGTCGAGCGCGCGGCGCCTGAAGGCGTCGGTCAGCGCCAGCAGGATCCGCTGGACCTCGGCCGCCTCCTGCTCCTCGAGCGCGACGACGTCGTTGTTGATCTCGACCGTGCTGAGCGGCTCGAGGTACAGGCTGGCGCCGCTCGCCGAGCTGCCGTGGATGATGCCGGGGATCGCCGACCGGTGCTCGGTCCGCACGACGAGCACGTAGCGGCCGTTGCGGTCGGTGACGATCTGGTCCTGGAGGTAGCGCGAGGTGTCGCGGCCCCGCAGGAACGACTCGAGCGTCGTCCGGAGGCGCGCGCGCTGCTTGCGGAGGCGCTCGCGGATCGCGCGCAGCTCGCCGCTGGCGTGGTCGCTGACCTCGCCGCTCGCGTCGATCTTGTGGCGGATGTCGGCCACCTCGGACTTGAACGACGCCGCCATGTCCACCAGCGAGCCGAGGAACGGGCAGCTGCCCGCGGCCCGCTTGACCGCCGCCCGCGTCTGCTCGAGCGAGTCGAGGAAGTCGGCCAGGCCGAGCCGCCGCGGCGGCTCGAGCGGCCGGCCCTCGACGGCCAGCGCCGAGAGCGTCTGGTCGATGTCGGCCGGGGCCTGCAGCGGAAAGAGGCCGCCGTCGGCCAGGTAGCGCGCCCCCTCGGTGGTCGCCCCGAGCGCCTGCGACACGCGCCGGGGGTCGGCCTGCGGGCGGAGCCCCGCCAGCCGATCGCGGCCGAGCGGCGTCGCGGCGTAACCGCGTACCGCCTCCACGATGCGGGGGAATTCCAGGGCTTGCTGCGCAGCTCGCTGCA
>JAJXZZ010000051.1 GCA_021779795.1 Acidobacteriota bacterium
CTGCGGGATCACGATCGAGCCGTCCTTCTGCTGGTAGTTCTCGATGATCGCGATGAGCGTACGCCCGACGGCCAGCCCCGACCCGTTCAGCGTGTGCACGAACTCGGCCTTCCCCTTGCCCTCGGGGCGGAACTTGATGTTCGCCCGCCGCGCCTGGAACGCCTCGGTGTTGCTGCACGACGAGATCTCGCGGTAGACCTTCTGGCTCGGCAGCCACACCTCGATGTCGTACGTGGTCGCCGAGGCGAACCCCATGTCGCCCGTGCACAGCATGACGGTCCGGAACGGGAGGCCCAGCCGGACCAGCACCTGCTCGGCGTCGTGCGTCAGCGCCTCGAGCTCCTCGTAGGAGCGGTCGGGGTGCGCGAACTTCACCAGCTCCACCTTGTCGAACTGGTGCTGGCGGATGAGGCCGCGGACGTCGGCGCCGTACGAACCGGCCTCGCTGCGGAAGCAGGGCGTGTAGGCGCAGTACTTGATCGGCAGCGCCCGGCCGTCGAGGATCTCGTCGCGGTGCAGGTTGGTCAGCGGGACCTCGGCCGTCGGCACGAGGTACAGGTCCCAGTCGCCCGCGATCTTGAACAGGTCGGCCTCGAACTTCGGCAGGTTGCCGGTGCCGGTCAGCGTCTGGGCGCTGACCATGAACGGCGGCTCGACCTCGGTGTAGCCGTGCTCGCCCGAGTGGAGGGCGAGCATGAAGTTGATGAGCGCCCGCGACAACCGCGCGCCGTCGCCGACGAGGAACGCGAAGCGCGCCCCCGACACCTTGACGGCCCGCTCGAAGTCGATGATGCCGAGCGCGGGTCCGAGGTCCCAGTGCGCCTGCGGCTCGAAGTCGAAGACGCGCGGCTCGCCGACGCGGCGCACTTCCCTGTTCCCGGCGGCGCTCGCCCCCACCGGCACGTGCGCGGCCGGCAGGTTCGGGATCGTCAGCAGGAGGGCGCGCCGCTGCTGCTCGATCGCCTCGAGGTCGGCTTCGAGCTGCTTGATCCTGGCGCCGCGCTCGCGGTTGACGGCGAACACCGCGCTCGCGTCCCGCCCTTCCTTCTTGGCGCGCGCCACCTCCTCGCCCGACTTGTTCTGCTGGCGCTTCAGCTCCTCGACCTCGACGATGACCGCCCGGCGCCGCGCGTCCAGCCCGGCGAGGGACGCCAGGTCGGCGTCGGGGTCGATGCCGCGGGACCGGAGGCCGGCCCGCACGAGATCCGCATGGTCGCGGACGAACGCTGGATCGATCATGGCACCAGCGATCCTACGCCATCCCGCCGACGCCCGGCCACTCGATTCGGCGCGGATCCCTTCCCTCGCGCGCCCGCCTCCGATAGGATCACGGCAAAGGAGGCCCGCCCGTGACCAGCGTCCGCAAAGCCGTGTTTCCCGCCGCCGGCCTCGGCACCAGGTTTCTCCCGGCCACCAAGGCCCAGCCCAAGGAAATGCTGGTGCTCGTGGACAAGCCGGTCATCCAGTACGGCGTCGAGGAGGCCGCCGCCTCGGGCTTCGACACCATCATCCTGGTGACCGGGCGGGGCAAGAACGCGATCGAGGATCACTTCGACATCTCGATCGAGCTGGAGTCGTTCCTCGAGGCGCGCGGCAAGACCGAGCAGCTCGCGGAGATCCGCAAGATCTCGCGCCTGATCAACTTCGCCTACGTGCGCCAGGGAGAGCCGCTCGGCCTCGGCCACGCGGTGCTGGTCGCCCGCGACCTGGTCGGCCAGGAGCCGTTCGCCGTCGTCCTCGGCGACGACGTGATCGACGCCGACCCGCCGGCGCTGCGCCAGCTGGTCTCGGTGTTCGAGCGGGTGCAGGGGCCGGTGCTGGCCGTCGAACGCGTGCCGGAGGAGCACGTCTCGTCGTACGGCGTCGTGGCCGTCGCCGAGTCGCTCGGCGGCGGCGTGTACCGGGTCGGGGACCTGGTCGAGAAGCCAAAGCGGGAGGAGGCGCCGTCGAACCTCGCCATCATCGGGCGCTACATCCTCACGCCCGACGTCTTCCCGGCGCTCGCGGCCACCAGGGCCGACCGGACCGGCGAGATCCAGCTCACCAACGGGCTGCGGCAGCTCCTGCAGCAGCGGCCGATCTACGCGTGCGAGATCGAGGGCGTGCGCCACGACACCGGCAACAAGCTGGGCTTCCTGAAGGCGACGGTGTACTTCGCGCTGCGCCGGCCCGACCTGTCCGAGGCGTTCAAGGACTACCTGCGGTCCGCGCTCGAGCGGTAGCGCTCAGGGCTTGGAGGGCGGCGTCGAGGACGGGGGCGCGGGCGTCGAGCCCTTGGACTCGGACGCCGCCGGCTTGTCGGCCGACGCGCCGCCGCCCGAGGACGCCGACGGCTTCTCGTTGTCCGGCCCCGTCATCCCCTTCCGGGCGTAGTCGGTGATGTACCAGCCGGTTCCCTTGAACTGGATCGCCGGCGCCGACAGCAGCCGCCGCACCGTCCCGCCGCACTTCGTGCAGGTGCCCACCGCCGGATCGGTGAACTTCTGAATGACCTCGAACCTGACGCCGCAGCTCTCGCACTGATATTCGTAAAGTGGCATTGCTGTTCCAACCGGCTCGCGGCCCGCGACCCACGACGTGCGGCCATCTCCGACGCGTCCACGCGGGACGCCGCCGCACGTCGCCAGCCGCACGTCGCCAGCCTGCTCCTGCCGCCGCTGGCCAACGGCCCCCGACGCTCACGACCAACCACTACTCGATCACTTCTCCCCGGTCCCCGGGCAGCATGAGCTTGCGCTGGGCCCACATCGGGAGGGTCCCGTTGCCGAGGTACGCGTCGTGGAACGCGCGCAGCGAGAACTTCGTCCCCTGCTGCGCCTTCCAGTCGGCGCGCAGCTTGAGCAGCATCAGCTTGCCCACGCTGTAGACCAGGTACGTGGGGTCGAACGTCCCGCGCTCGGCCTCGCGCCGCGCCCCGGCCTCTTCCATGAACGCCTCGTCGCGGAAGAACCGCATGCCGGCCTCGACCGACATGTCCTCGGCGTGGAGGCGGATGCCGACGATGAAGCGGGCGAGGCGGATGAGCGACTCGGCGATCTGGCCCAGCCGGACCGACGCGTCCCCCTTCTGGAACCCCTCCTCGATCATCATCTGCTCGCAGTAGTGCGCCCACCCCTCGACGGCCGACGTCGGCGCGAAGAGCAGCGACTTGCGAAGCTTCGAGTCCACGCGGCGCTGGTGCAGCGAGTGGAGAAAGTGCCCCGGGTACGACTCGTGCATCGAGATCGACCAGAGCGTCGCGGCCGAGAAGTCGCGCAGGTGCTCGGCCTGCCGCTCGGCCGGCCACGCCGGATCGACGTCGGTCACGTAGTAATACGCGCGCGTCGGCTTGGACTCGAAGGGGCCGGGCGTCCACATGCTCGCGAACGACCAACGGTAGAAGCCGGGCGTCTGCGCCACGACGAGCGGCTCGGCCTCGGGAATCGCCGCCAGGTCGCGCCGCTCGACGAACGTGAGCAGGCTGGCCACCTGTTCGCGCACGACGTCAACCATGCGCCCCGCCGCGGGGTGGTCGTCCTTGGCCCGGCGCCACGCCTCGTGCGGGTCGGCGCCGCCGTCGAGGCGCGAGGCCACGCGGCGGAACTCCTCCTGCGCGCTCCACAACTCGCGGCCGGCGATCGCCAGCAGCTTGTCCACGCCGACCGACAGGCCTTCCTCGAGTTGGAGCTTCTTCTCGAACCGCTCGCGGCCGAGCCGGAACGACGCGCGCGCCCGCGGCGCCAGCTCGTCCTCGAGGTAGCCGACGTACCCGCGGACCGCGTCCGCGGCCTCCGTCGAGGCGTCGGCCAGGTCGCCGAGCAGGTGCAGGTCGTCCACATTCGAGAACGCCCGCGGCAGCTCGCGCTCGATGAAGTCCAGGACGCCGCGCAGCGTCTCGAGGCCGACCTTGGCGAAGATGCCGGGCGGGTCCTTGATGTTGTCGCGCGCCGCCTGGATCAGCCGGGGCGCCTGCCGGAGCTTCGAGAGGACCCGGCGGGCGCGCTCCTCCTCGGGCGCGTAGGGAAAGAGGGCCTGCGCCGCCAGGCTGGTCGCCAGGACGTCGGCGTAATAGTGCGGGTTCCGCTCCCAGGTGCGAATGTCCTCGATCTCGAAGATCCTGGCCCGGATGTTGGCCGCGATGACCGGGTGCTCGACCCGTTCGACCTCGGTCAGCCCCTCGAGCGGGATCTCGTCGAGCCGGCGCGCGAAGCCGGCCAGGGCGCGGGCCTGCGCCTCCATGGCGCTCCGGCTCACGTCCTCCAGCAGGTCGTCGTAGGTATGGACACCGTCGAGCGTCGCGCCGGTCGGGCAGGTTTCGTACAGGTAGCCGAGGTAGTCGTCGACAAAATGATGGAGCGGTTCGGATGAATACACGCGTTGGCCTCGAATACGCCGTGCCCGCTTGAACGAAAGAGGTGCGGCGCGATGGCCGCGGCGCCCGCCGTCCCGGCAGACTGCCCCTTTTCCAATGGTACAATATCCGGCGGTTCGAGGTCATCTGACGAGGCCGGCATGAGCGCTGCTACTCTCTTTCTCGTCGCCACGCCGATCGGCAACCTCGACGACATCACCCTGCGCGCGCTCCGCGTCCTCGAGACCGTCTCGATCATCGCCGCCGAAGACACCAGGCGCACGGCCAAGCTGTTGTCGCATTTCAACATCCACACCCCGACGACGAGCTTCTACGACCAGGTGGAGCGCGAGCGCACGCCGCGCCTGCTCGCGCGGCTCGCCGCCGGCGAGAGCATCGCGCTCGTGTCGGACGCGGGAACGCCAGGCATCTCGGACCCGGGATACCGGCTGGCGCGGGCGGCCATCGAGGCCGGGTTCCGCGTCGAGGCGATTCCCGGCGCCAGCTCGGTGCTCACGGCGCTCGTCTCGTCCGGCCTGCCGACGTCGAGCTTCTCGTTCGCCGGGTTTCCGCCCGCAAGGGCCCAGGCCAGGGACCGCTGGCTGGCCGAGCTGGGGGCCAGGACCGACACGCTCGTCTTCTTCGAAGCCCCTCACAGAGTGAGAGATACGCTCGCGGCCATCCTCCGCGTCCTCGGCGACAGGCCCATCGCCGTCGGGCGGGAGCTGACCAAGGTCCACGAGGAGTACCTCCGGGGAACGGTGTCGGACGTCCTCGCGCGGCTCGACACCCCACGCGGCGAGTTCACGATCGTCCTCGGCGGTGCCGTTCCCCACGACGACGCCCCGCCGCCCCTGCCGGACCCTCCGTCGCTCCTGTCCGCGTTCTATCAAATGACCAAAAACAACGGAATGTCGCGGAGAGATGCGATTAGTCAGCTTGCCGGCCGGTACCGGGTGGGCTCCCGCGAAATATACAAGGCCATCGAGGAAGCCAAGCTCTCGGTCGAATGACAGAAACGTTCGCTGCAAGCAAATATCGCGCAAAGCCGGCTTGACCGCCAACGGGCCATTTGTTAAGTTAGCGCCGCCAATTCGACTTGGTAACTCGGGCGCCGCCTTCGAATGGACCAGCTCATGCCCCAGCAGCGCCGAACATCTCTCCGCCGCTCGACAGACAGCAAGAAGCCAGCCGCGCGCAAGTCCGCGAGATCGTCGGCGGCCAGGGCCGCAGGACCTGCTGCCCGACCTGCCCATGCGCGATCAACGGCGAAGCCGACAGTCAGGAAGCCGGCCAAGGCAACCGCCGCGAAGGCTTCGCCGGTTTCCCGCCGGCGACCCGCGCCCGGCGCCAGGCTCAAGCGCCAAACCGCGACCCGCGTCACCGGCGCCGCCCGGACCGTCCCGACCGCGCCGGCCACCCGCGAGCAGGCCGTCGAAGCCTTCGAGCGAGGGTTCCGAGCGCTGCAGCAGCGGCAGTTCGAGCGCGCGGCGCAGGCGCTGACGGCGGTCCTGCGGGATTTCCCCGAGGAGAAGGAGCTTCAGGATCGCGCCCGCGTCTACCTGAGCATCTGCGCGCGGCAGTCCGGAGCGCCGGCCCGGCCACGGACGTTCGAGGAGCGCCTGAACGCGGCCACGGTCGCGATCAACCGAGGGGCGCCGGCCGAGGCGCTGGGCCTGCTGCGCCAGCTCGAGACCGATCGGCCCGACAGCGATCACGTGCAATACCTCCTCTGCGTGGCGCTCACGGGGGCCGGCGACGCCGCGGGCGCGCTCGAGCACCTGCGGCGCGCCGTCGAGCTGAACCCCGAGAACCGGCTCCTGTCGGCGACCGACGCCGACCTCGAGGCGCTGCGGCAGCACGCCGGCTTCAGGGCGGCGGTCGAACGCCCGCAGCCCGCCCGCCGGCCGGGCCGCGTGCAGGCGGCCGCCCGCCGACGGTAGCGCGCCGGCGGCCGCCGACGGTGCGCCGATCCCCAACTGTGATTGAATAGGCGCATGTCCATGTGTCACGTCCTGATCCTTGCCGCCGGCAAGGGCACGCGCATGAAGTCTGCCCAGCCGAAGGTGCTGCACCGCGTCGCCGGGGCGCCGATGATCGACTACGTGCTCGACGCCTCGGCCGCGCTCGCCCCCGAGACGACGACGGTCGTCGTCGGGCACCAGGCCGATCGGCTGCGGGCCGCCCTGGACGGGAGGCCCGGCCTTCGCTTCGTGCTCCAGGAGCCGCAGCTCGGCACGGCGCACGCGGTGGCCCAGGCGGCGCCGCTGTTTGCCGGCGTGCCCGGGACGCTGATCGTGCTGTCGGGCGACGTGCCGCTGCTGACGGCGGACACGCTGCGGGCGCTGCTCGCCCGCCACGCGGAGACCGGGGCGGCGGCCACGGTGCTGACGGCCGTGGTGGACGATCCCTCGGGCTACGGCCGGGTGGTCCGGAACGGCGACGAGGTGGCCGCCATCGTCGAGCACCGCGACGCCACGGAGGCCGAGCGCGGGATCCGCGAGATCAACGCGGGCATCTACGCCTTCGACCTGGCGCCGCTGTTCCCGGCGCTGGCCAGGGTCGCAGCGGACAACTCGCAGCGCGAGTACTACCTGCCCGACGTGGCGGCCCTCTACCGGCGCGCCGGGCGCCGCGTGGCGGCGCTCGCGGCGGCGCGGCCCGAGGAAATCCTGGGCATCAACACGCGCGCCGAGCTGGCCGCCACGAGCGAGCGCGTCTGGCGCGCGCGGCGCGAGGCGCTCATGGCCGCGGGCGTCACGCTCGAGGATCCCGCCGCCACCTACGTGGACGCGGGGGTGACGGTCGGCCCCGACAGCGTGATCGCGCCGGGCGTGTCGCTGCTCGGCCGGACGACGATCGGGGCGCGCGCGGTGATCCAGGCCGGCGTGCGCATCGTGGACTCGCAGCTCGGCGACGACGTGACCGTGCTCGACCACTGCGTGATCGCGGGGTCGCGCCTCGACGCGGGCGCGAGCGTCGGCCCGTTCGCGCACATCCGGCCCGGCTCCGCGGTCGGCCCCGCCGCGCGCGTGGGCAACTTCGTCGAACTGAAGAAGACGCGGCTCGGCGCCGGGTCGAAGGCCAGCCACCTGGCCTACCTGGGCGACGCGACGATCGGGGAGAAGGTGAACATCGGCGCCGGCACGATCACCTGCAATTACGACGGGGCGGCGAAGCACCCGACGGTCATCGAGGACGAGGTCTTCATCGGCAGCGACTCGCAGCTCGTCGCGCCGGTCCGGATCGGCCGCGGGGCGTACGTGGCGGCGGGGTCGTCGATCACCAGGGACGTGCCGGCCGGCGCGCTGGCCATCGCGCGCGGGCGCCAGGAGAACAAGGAAGGCTGGGTCGCGATGAAGAAGGCGCGGGCTGCGGCCGAAAAGAAGGAATAGGAGAAGCGCGATCCATGTGCGGCATCATCGGCTACATCGGCCCCAAGCCGGTCGTCCCCGTCCTGCTCGACGGCCTGAAGCGTCTCGAATACCGCGGCTACGACTCGGCGGGCGTCGCCGTCGTCCGCGACGGCGTGATCGCCGTGCGGCGCAGCGCGGGCAAGCTGTCGCGCCTGGCGGACGCCATCGCGGCCGACCCGCTCGACGGCGAGTACGGCGTCGGCCACACGCGGTGGGCGACGCACGGCCGGCCGACCGAGGAGAACGCGCACCCCCACCGGGACTGCACGGGCCGCATCGTGGTGGTCCACAACGGGATCATCGAGAACTACCTGGAGCTGAAGGTCGAGCTGCAGGGCCTCGGCCACAGGTTCGTCACCGAGACGGACACCGAGATCGTCGCCCACCTGGTCGAGCAGGAGCTGAAGGCCGCGGGGGCGGACGGGGGCGGCCTCGAGGGGGCGACGCGCCGGGCGCTCGCGCGGATGCGCGGCATGTTCGCGCTCGTCATCCTCTCCTCCGCCGAGCCCCGGAAGATCGTCGCCGCGCGCAAGGGCCCGCCGCTCGTGGTGGGGATCGGCGACGGCGAGTACTTCGTGGCCTCCGACATCCCGGCCATCCTCGCCCACACGCGCGACGTCGTCTTCCTCGCCGACGACGAGATGGCGGTGCTCACCTCGTCGGGCGTCACGTTCTCGACCTTCGCGGGGGCGCGGATCGACCGGCGGACCGAGCGGGTGCTGTGGGACCCGATCCAGGCGGAGAAGGCCGGGTTCAAGCACTTCATGCAGAAGGAGATCTTCGAGCAGCCGCAGGCCGTGCGCGAGACGGTCCTCGGGCGCGTGTCGCTCGACACGGGCCGCGTGTTCCTCGAGGAGATGACGCTGTCGGACGCGGATCTCGCCGCCGTCGAGCAGGTCACGATCATCGCGTGCGGCACCTCGTGGCACGCCGGGCTGGTGGGCAAGTACCTCATCGAGGGGCTCGCCCACGTGCCGGTCGAGGTGGACTACGGCTCGGAGTACCGGTACCGGGCGCCGATCGTCGGCAGCCGGACGCTGGCCGTCGTCATCACGCAGTCGGGCGAGACGGCCGACACGCTGGCGGCGCTGCGCGAGGCGAAGGCGCAGGGGGCGCGCAGCCTGGCGATCTGCAACGTCGTCGGCAGCATGGCGACGCGCGAGAGCGACGGCACGGTGTACACGCACGCCGGCCCCGAGATCGGCGTCGCGTCCACCAAGGCGTTCACCTCGCAACTGGTCGCGCTGCACCTGCTGGCGCTGCACCTGGCCCGCGTGCGCGGCGCGATCGCGCCGGAGCAGTCGCGGGCGGAGATCGAGGGGCTGCTGCTGCTGCCGACGCTGGTGGACCAGGCGCTGCACCTGTCGGCGCTGGTGGACGAGATCGCGCGCCGGTTCTACAACCGCAGCGACTTCCTGTTCCTCGGGCGCGGGATCAACTACCCGATCGCGCTCGAGGGGGCGCTCAAGCTGAAGGAAGTCTCCTACATCCACGCCGAGGGGTACCCGGCGGGCGAGATGAAGCACGGGCCGATCGCGCTCATCGACGAGCGGATGCCCGTCGTGGCGATCGCGCCGCGCGACCACGTCTTCGAGAAGATGCTGGGCAACATCCAGGAGGTCAAGGCGCGCGGCGGCTCGGTCATCGCCCTGACGACCGGCCGCGACGACCTGGTCGAGCGGCTGCTCGACACCGAGCACGACTCGATCATCGCGCTCCCCGAGGTGCCGCCGCGGCTCTCGCCGGTGGTCGCCGTGATCCCGCTGCAGCTGCTCGCCTACCACGTCGCCGTGCGCCGGGGCTGCGACGTCGATCAGCCGCGCAACCTGGCGAAGAGTGTCACGGTAGAATAGTAGGCGGTCGGCGGTCGGCGGTCGGCCGACTGCCTACTGCCGACTGCCGACTGCCTACTGCCGACTGTCTTTGCCAGGGCCGTGATGGACTTCCTCGACGAACTCAACCCCGAACAGCGCGAGGCCGTGCTCCAGGTGGATGGGCCGCTGCTCATCCTGGCCGGCGCGGGATCGGGCAAGACGCGCGTCATCGCCTACCGGATCGCGTACCTCGTCGGCGCCGGCCATGCCGACGCCCGCGAGGTGGTCGCGGTCACCTTCACCAACAAGGCCGCCGAGGAGATGCGGCAGCGCGTGGCCGCGCTGCTCGGCGACGCCGCGAAGGGCGCGTGGATCTCCACGTTCCACTCGATGTGCGCCCGCCTGCTGCGGCGCGAGGCCCCCGAGGTCGGGCTGTCGCGCGACTTCGTCATCTACGACTCGTCGGACCAGGTCTCGGCCGTCAAGCAGGCGATGCGCGACCTCAACGTGGACGACAGCCTGCTCCAGCCGAGGGCCGTGCTCGGCCGCATCAGCCACGCGAAGAACCTGATGCTCGGCCCCGACGCGTTCGCCGGCAGCTACAACCCGCGGGACGCGCAGCTCGGGAAGATCTTCGAGCGCTACCAGCGCGCGCTCGACGACAGCCGGGCGCTCGACTTCGACGACCTCCTGCTGAAGACGGTGGCGCTGTTCGACAAGCCCGACGTCCGCGCCCGTTACGCGGACCGGTTCCGCTTCCTGCTGGTGGACGAGTACCAGGACACCAACCGCCCGCAGTATCTCCTGATGCGGCGGCTGGCCGAGGCGCACCGGAACCTCTGCGTCGTCGGCGACCCCGACCAGTCGATCTACAAGTGGCGCGGCGCCGACCTGCGCAACATCCTCGACTTCGAGGCCGACTACCCCGACGCCACGGTCGTGCGCCTCGAGCGCAATTACCGGTCCACCGAGGTCATCCTGGCGGCGGCGTCGGCTCTCATCCGCCAGAACCGCAACCGCAAGGAGAAGCGGCTCTGGACCGAGGCGCGCGGCGGCGACAAGATCCGCTACCACCAGGCCAACGACGAGCTCGAGGAGGCCGACGCCATCGCCCGCGTCGCGCGGGCGGCGGTGCGGACGGACGGCGACGCGCCGATGGCGGTCCTCTACCGCACCAACGCGCAGTCGCGCGTCATCGAGGACGCGCTGCGCCGCGAGGGGATCGCCTACCGCATCGTCGGCAGCGTCCGGTTCTACGAGCGCAAGGAAGTCAAGGACACGCTGGCGTACCTCAAGGTCCTGCTCGACCCGGACGACGACGTGAGCCTGCGCCGGGTGATCAACGTGCCGCCGCGCGGCATCGGCAAGGGGGTGATGGACGCCCTCGAGTCGGCGCCGGCCGGCCTCGACCTGTCGGGCCCTGCGGGGCTGTCGCCCCACTCGCTCTGGTCGCGGCTGTCGGCCGGCCTCGACCGCGGCGTGTTCTCCGGCCGCGCCGCGACGTCGCTCCGCGTCTTCAGGGACCTGATGGCCGGCCTCGCCGAGACGGTCAGGCAGGACCCGGTGTCGATCGCCATCGGGAAGGTCCTCGACCGGACCGGCTACCTCGCCGCGCTGCGGGAGGACCGGACCGAGGAGGCGCAGGGGCGGATCGAGAACCTGGCCGAACTGGTGTCGGCCGCCCGCGAATACGAGCTGCGCGAGGCCGAGGCGACGCTCGGCGGCTTCGTCGACACGCTGTCGCTGCTCTCGGACGCCGACGAGTCGGAAGGGGCCTCGGACGCCCGCGTGCTGATGATGACGCTGCACAGCGCCAAGGGGCTCGAGTTCCCGGTCGTCTTCATCGCCGGCCTCGAGGAGGGGCTGTTCCCCCACTCGCGGTCGAGCGACGACGAGGCCGAGCTCGAGGAGGAGCGGCGGCTCTGCTACGTCGGCATGACGCGCGCCCGGCGCAAGCTGCACCTGGGCAGCGCGAACCGGCGGCGCTGGTACGGCGAGTTCCGGCCGGCCGCGCCGTCGCGGTTCATCGACGAGGTGCCGGCGGAGCTCGTCGAGCGGGTCGAACCGGCCGGGTCGGGGGCGTATCAGCCGGGCCTGTGGGCCGGCCGGCGGGCCTCTGGCGGGACCAACGGATTCGCCGGACGCCCGGCCGGGGCTGCGCGGCGCGGGCC
>JAJXZZ010000449.1 GCA_021779795.1 Acidobacteriota bacterium
GCGGCGCCGCCGCCCATGCGGCCGCCGCCCATCTGATCACTCTTCGCGGCGTCCAGGGTCCAGGTGCCCGAGAAGTCGGGATGGGCCTGCGCCAACGACTGGCCCGCCATGGCCAGGGCCATGACCGCCACGAACAAGACCATCTTCTTCATCTTCCCTCCACTGTCGGTGGCCGATCGGTTGACGAGGGTGCCTACTCGTACCTCAGCGCCTCGATCGGGTCGAGGCCCGAGGCCTTGCGCGCCGGATAGAACCCGAAGAAGATGCCGATGCCCGCCGCGAAGCCGAAGGCGACGAGCACCGCCTGGGCCGACACGTAGGTCGGCCACTGCAGGAACTGCGTCAGGCTCTGGGACAGGCCGTACCCGAGGCCGATGCCGACCGACCCGCCGAGCAGGCTGATGACGACGGCCTCGACGAGGAACTGCATCAGCACGTCGGAGCCGCGGGCGCCGATGGCCAGGCGCAGGCCGATTTCGCGCGTGCGCTCGGTGACCGAGACCAGCATGATGTTCATGATCCCGATGCCGCCGACGAGCAGCGACACGCCGGCGATCGAGGCCAGCAGGGCCGTCATGGTCCGGGTGGTCTCGGTGCGGACGGCGGCGATGTCCTCGAGCGTGCGGACCATGAAGTCGTCGCTGTCGCCCGGCTGGATCTTGTGCCGGACCCTGAGCACCGCGGCGATCGCGTCGGCGGTCTGCCTGATGTTGTCGGCCGAGAAGGCCGAGACGGTGATGTTCTGGATGAAGGTGATCCCGCGCAGCTTCTTCTGGACGGTCGTGAAGGGCACGTAGATGACGTCGTCCTGGTCCTGGCCGACGCCGGTCTGCCCCTTGCTCGTCAGCAGGCCGACGATCTTGAACGGCTGGTTGCGCACGCGGATGATCTGGCCGACCGGGTCGGTGCCGTCGGGGAAGAGCATGTCGCGGACCGTCGTGCCGATGACGGCCACCTTGGCGGCGCTCGTCACGTCGGACGGGGTGAAGAACTGCCCCTCTTCGATCGGCCACGACTTGATGTAGGGCATGTCCACGTTGGTCCCCTGGACCATCGTGAACCAGTTCTGGTTGCCGGCGACGATCTGCGCGCCCGTGAAGACCCCCTCGGCGGCGTACTGCACGCCGGGGACCTCCCGGATGGCGTCGGCGTCCTCGGGCGTCAGCGCGTTCGACATGCCCTGGCCCTGGCGGACGCCGCCGGCGCTGAAGTTGCCCGCGTTCACCATGATGACGTTGGTGCCGGCCGACTGGATCTGCTGCTCGATCGACACCTGGGCCCCGTTGCCGAGCGCGACCATCGTGATGACGGCCCCGACGCCGATGATCATGCCCAGCATGGTGAGCGCCGTCCGCATCTTGTTCCGGTTGAGCGCCTTGAGGGCGATCCGGAACGTCATCAGTATCGACATGGATCTCCTAGTCGGCCGGGGCCGGGGGCAGCGCGGCCATCTCCTCGCTGGCGATGCGGCGCCTGACGATCTGCTCGTCGGTCTTGATCACGCCGTCGCGGAAGAGGACCACGCGGGTGCCGTACTCGGCGATGTCGCGCTCGTGCGTGATGAGCAGCACCGTGATGCCGCGCTCGCGGTTGAGCGTCTGGAACACGTCCATGACCTCGATCGACGTCTTCGTGTCGAGGTTGCCGGTCGGCTCGTCGGCGAGCAGGATCGACGGGTTGTTGATGAGCGCCCGCGCGATCGCCACGCGCTGCTGCTGGCCCCCCGACAGCTGGTTGGGGAGGTGGTGGGAGCGCTCCTCGAGGCCGACCATCTTGAGCGCTTCCATCGCCCGGCGCCGGCGCTCGGATGCCTTCGAGGCGGTGCCGTTGTAGAGCAGCGGCAGCTCGACGTTCTCCAGGGCGGAGGTGCGCGACAGCAGGTTGAAGCCCTGGAAGACGAACCCGATCTGGTGGTTGCGGATCCGGGCCAGCTCGTTCTTCGGCAGGCGCGACACGTCGTGCCCGTCGAGGAAGTACTGCCCCGACGTGGGGCGGTCGAGGCAGCCGAGGATGTGCATGAACGTCGACTTGCCCGAGCCCGACGGCCCGGTCACCGACAGGAACTCGCCGGGCGCGACGTCGAGGCTCACGTGCCGGAGCGCGCGCACCTCGATGTCGCCGACGATGTAGGTCTTCTTCAAATCGCGAACCGAGATGACAGGCATAGCACAGTCGCTCGAGAATGCGGGGGCCCGGCCAGCGGGCCCCGGCAGCGCCCGGTCCCACCCGCGGCCTAGCGCGGGCCTCCGAAGTGGCCGCCGCCGCGCTGCTGGATCAGCGGGTTGCCCGACTGCGACGGGTTCCGATTGGCCGACTCGTTGCCGAGCGTCACGGCCGTCACGAGCGGCATGCCGGGCTGCACGTCGCCGCCGAGCAGTTCGGTGTACTGCCCGTCGGTGATCCCCAGGCGCACGCGCACCAGCTTGAGCTTCTTCTCGCCGGGGAGCCAGACGAACACGCGCCCGACCGACACGCTCGGCGGCAGCGGCCCGAACAGCGCGTCGATCGTCGTGGCGCCGCTGGGTGCGGCGGCGCGGGCGGCAGGCGCCGCCGGCGCGCCGCCCGACTTCACGATCTGCTCGATGTCGATCCCCCGCCCCTTGAGGCGCGCGGCCCACTGGGCGCGCTGCTCGGCGGGCATCTGCCCGTAGCGCGCGATCATCCGCGCCCGGGCCTCGGGATCGTTCGGGTCGAAGCCGCGGCGCCCGCCGCCCGGGTTCCCGTCGCCGCCGCGCGCGGACGAGCCGCCCTCCGGCCGGTTGAACGCGAGCT
>JAJXZZ010000450.1 GCA_021779795.1 Acidobacteriota bacterium
AGGGCCGCCTGGGCGACGACGAGCGCGCCCGAGGCCACGCCCAGGGCGATCGCGGCGGCGAGGGCGCGGCGGCCGGCCCGTCCGGCGGGCAGCGGCCGCCGCTCGAACAGCATCGCGGCCTCAGTACTCGAGCCTGGTGCCGCCGCCGATCCGCTTGCGGAACACCCAGTAGGTCCAGGCCTGGTAGGCGAGGACGACCGGCACGAACAGCAGCGCCACGACGCTCATAACCGTCAGCGTGTAGGGCGACGACGAGGCGTTGTAGATCGTCAGGCTCCACGCCGGGTCGAGGCTCGACACCATCACGCGCGGGTAGAGCGACATGAAGATCGTGATCGTCGTGAAGGCGATCGCCAGGCTGGTCATCACGAACGCCCAGCCCATCGCGCGGCGCGCCACGAGCAGCCCGGCCGCCAGCATGACGCCGACGGCGGCGATCGGGATGAGGCCCGGGTTGTCGCCGAGGCGCGAGAACGAGTCGGTCCACAGGTAGGTGGCCACGACGAACAGGGCGACGAGAACCGTGGCGACCGGGCCGACCCGCTTGACCGCCTGCATGGCCCGGGCCCGGATCGGGTCCTCGCTCTTCAGCTCCAGGAAAATCGCGCCGTGCGTGGTGAAGGCCGAGAGCGAGGCGAGGCCGGCGACGAGCGGGTACGGGCCGAGCAGGGTGAAGAACCCGCCGACGTACGTCTTGCTGGCGTCGATCGGCACGCCCTTCAGCAGGTTGCCGAACGCGACGCCCCAGAGCAGCGCGGGGACCAGGCTGCCGACGAAGATCATCCAGTCCCACGTCGCGCGCCACGCCGGGTGCGAGTCCTTGCTGCGGAACTCGAAGGCGATGCCGCGCAGGATCATCGCCACCACCATCAGGAACAGCGCCAGGTAGAAGCCGCTGAACAGCGTGGCGTACCAGTCGGGGAAGGCGGCGAAGATCGCCCCGCCCGCCGTCAGGACCCAGACCTCGTTGCCGTCCCAGACCGGGCCGATCGTGGCGATGACGCGGCGGCGCTCGGTGTCGTCGTGCGCGAGGAAGGGCAGCAGGATGCCGACGCCGAAGTCGAACCCCTCGAGCACGAAGAAGCCGACGAACAGGACGGCGATCAGGATGAACCAGAGCGTGTTGAGATCGATGGGCATGGCGTCTCCTTACGCGCGCGCGGCGTCGGCCGAGAGCCCCTCCGCCTCGGCGGGCAGGCCGGCCTTGCCGTACTTGTCGAGGAGGTAGAGGTCGGCGGCCATCAGCGCGCCGTAGAGGAGCGTGAACCCGACGAGGCTGACGAGCAGCTCCGCGCCCGTCACCGCCCGGGAGACGCCATCCGCCGTCCTCTGGAGGCCGAACACGATCCACGGCTGGCGCCCGATCTCGGTGAACAGCCAGCCGGCCGTGTTGGCCGCGTAGGGCAGCGCGATGGCCGGCACGAGCCAGGCCAGCAGCCTCCGGCTCGCGTCCACCCGGTCCCTCCAGACCGCGAACGACGCCCACCCGGCGAGCAGCAGCATCAGCGCGCCGGCGCCGACCATCACGCGGAACGTCCAGTAGGTCCACATCACCGGCGGCGCGTAGTCGCCCGGGCCGTACCGCTGCTCGTACTCCGCCTGCAGGTCCCTGATCCCCTGCACCTCGCCCGTGAACCGGTTGTGCGCCAGGAAGCTGAGCAGGCCCGGCACCCGGACGGCGAACACGTCGCGCTTGTGCTCCTCGTCGCCCCACGTGAACAGCGACATGCCCGCCGGGTTCTCCGTCCGCCACAGCGCCTCGGCGGCCGCCATCTTCATCGGCTGCTCCCGGACCATGTACTGCGCCTGGCCGTGGCCGACCACGATCACGGCCAGCGAGGCGACCAGCGCGTAGACGGCCGCGAAGCGGAACGACCGCCCGAAGGCGTCCCGCGCCCCGGCGTCGCGCGCGCGCAGGAGGTGCCACGCGCTGATGCCCAGCATGAAGAAGCCGGCCGTCGCCATCGCCCCGGCGATGACGTGCGGGAACTGCACCCAGACGTGGCCGTTGGCGACGAGCGCCCAGAAGTCGTTCATCTCGGCCCGGCCGCCGCGCAGCACGTAGCCCACCGGGTGCTGCATGAACGAGTTGGCGATCAGGATCCACAGCGCCGAGAGGTTCGACCCGACGGCCACGAGCCAGATGGCCGCCAGGTGCGCCTTCTTCGGCAGCACGTCCCAGCCGAACACCCAGATGCCGAGGAAGGTGGACTCGAGGAAGAAGGCCAGCAGCGCCTCGATCGCCAGCGGCGCGCCGAAGATGTCGCCGACGAAGCGGGAGTACTCCGCCCAGTTCATGCCGAACTGGAACTCCTGCACGATCCCGGTCACGACGCCCATCGCGAAGTTGATGAGGAACAGCTTGCCCCAGAACTTCGTCAGCCGCCGGTAGACCTCGCGGCCCGTCGTCACCCACAGCGTGTTGAAGATGGCCACGGCCCAGACCAGGCCGAGCGTCAGCGGGACGAAGAAGAAGTGGTAGACGGTGGTGATGCCGAACTGCCATCGTGCCAGCGACAACGCATCCATGACAGGCCCCCAGGTGAGATGACCGGGTCGGACCGCTCGGCTCGCGACCGGCCGCCGGCTAGTGGCGGCTCTTCGCGATGGCCCTGAACATCCTCATGTTGATCCGCACGAAGCGCCAGGCCTGCCACGGCAGGAACGTGCGGAGGAAGACCGTGAAGCGCGTGGGCCGGCTCGCGTAGAACGACTGCTCCAGCTGCCGCGGGACGCGTTCGGGAATCGACGTCATGGCGCTACTCCGGGATG